>CAUQOP010000096.1:0-4473 GCA_963519505.1 uncultured Flavobacteriaceae bacterium
ATTCTATTATTTTCTTTCTGATTTGTTTATATTTGCATGAATTTTTGGATGCTTTAAAGACTGAATCTTTATCAACCATAAAAAATAAAACATCATAAGACAATGAAATACAAACGAATTCTACTAAAATTAAGCGGAGAAGCCCTTATGGGAGACAAACAATATGGTATTGATACTGAGAAGCTTAATGAATATTCCCAAGAAATCAAAAAAGTAGTCGACAAAGGCTGCGAAGTTGCCATAGTAATCGGCGGTGGAAACATCTTCCGAGGAGTTTCTGGAGCGGCTAAGGGAATGGATAGAGTTCAGGGCGACTACATGGGAATGCTCGCTACCATAATCAATGGAATGGCTCTACAGGGAGCTTTGGAGGACATCGGTTTGAAAACCAGACTTCAGACAGCCATAGAAATGGACAAAATAGCAGAACCTTTCATCAAGAGAAGAGCCGTAAGACACTTGGAAAAAGGAAGAGTTGTCATCTTCGGAGCGGGAACAGGAAACCCTTATTTCACTACGGATACAGCCGCTACGCTCAGAGCCATAGAAATAGGCGCTGATGTAATCCTGAAAGGAACCCGTGTAGATGGCATCTACGACAGCGACCCAGAGAAAAACGACAATGCTATGAAATTCAATAGCTTGTCATTCAATGAAGTGATTGAGAAAAACCTTAAAGTAATGGATATGACTGCCTTTACTCTAAGTCAAGAGAACAATCTCCCTATCATTGTCTTCGATATGAATAAAGAAAACAATCTCCTGAAAATAGTAGAAGGAGAAGATATAGGAACTATCGTAAACTAAATGTGTAATTTATCAAATTTTCAATATACAATGGAAGAATTAGAACTTATCATAGCATCTGCTAAACAAGAAATGGATGCAGCGATAAAACATTTGGAGCATGCTTTCCAAAAAATCAGAGCTGGAAGAGCCTCTACAGCTATGGTGCAAGATGTAATGGTGGAATATTACGGAGCGATGACACCGCTTTCGCAGGTTGCCAATGTCTCTATCCCTGATGCCATGACCATCTCTATCCAGCCTTGGGACAAAAACGCCATAGGAGCGATAGAAAAAGCGATTATCGTTTCTAACCTTGGTTTTGCACCTTCTAATAACGGCGAAAATATCATTCTAAATGTACCGCCTCTAACGGAAGAAAGAAGAAAAGAATTAGCAAAACAAGCCAAAGCAGAAGCTGAACAGACAAAAGTAACCATCCGTAACGCAAGACAAGAAGCGATGAAAGACCTTAAAAAATTAGAAGGAGTTTCTGAGGATGTTATCAAAGATACAGAAAGTAAAATTCAGGAATTGACTGATAAATATGTCAAAAGTTCTGATGAACACTTGAAAGTAAAAGAAGCAGACATTATGAAAATATAATGTAAAATCGGTCTCCAAAAAGACCGATTTTATTTTATAACAACAGTAGATTGATATCATTAAATTTAAGTCCAAATTTATCACAAACCAGCTGCTTGGTATGGCGGCCTTTATACATATAAAATCCCTGTCTGCAGTCGTTTCCTAATTTTAATACATTTTCAAAACCACCTTCTTCATTGATTTTCAAGAGATAACTCAAAAAGAAATTACTAATGGCTTTGCTGGTGGTTCTTGGAATTTTAGAAGTCAAATTCGGTAGTCCAGAATGCAGAACTCCGTGTTTTTCCACATAAGGTTTCTCAAAATCAGTAACTTCCGTAGTTTCCACACATTTCCCTGTATCTATGGTCAAATCTACGATGACGCTTCCCTGTTTCATCAGTGTTACCATTTTTTCTGTCACGATAGGAGGCATATTTATTCTCAGAATGGCTCCTATCAGCACATCGGCTCTTCGGAGGCTCTTGGTCAGTTCCTTTGGGTCTATCATCGAAGTGGATATTCGGCTGCCTATGGAATTTTGGATATTTCTAAGTTTGGATAGAGAATTATCAAAAACCCTCACTGTAGCGCCCAGCCCTATCGCTGCTCTTACTGCGTATTCTCCCACGATATCCGCTCCCAAGACCACCACTTCCACAGGGCGAACTCCTGTAATTCCGCCCAGCATAAGCCCTTTCGAAACGGCTAGCATCTCCGATGCGCAAAGCACTGACATTCCGCCTGCTATCTCGCCTATCAGTTTTACCAGCATCTGCTCTTTATTTTCATCTTCTATGAACTCATAGGCTATAGCATTTATTTTCTTTTCGGAAAGTTTTTTGAAATACTCTTTTTCTCTAAGGTTAATCTGTAATGCACTGATTATATAAGAATTAGGTTTCAATAATTCTATTTCTTCCAAAGAAGGAGCGCTTACTTTCAGCACCAAATCCTGTTCAAAAGCCTTAGCTTTATCCACTATAAAAGCTCCTGCTTCAGAATACTCCAAATCACTGAAAAACGCCTTTTTACCTGCATCAGACTCTATCATGAGTTTATACCCACATTGCGTCAAAACCTGCACAGCATCGGGAGTTATCGGCACTCTGTTTTCATTCAGAGAGGACTCTTTCGGAACACCTATAGTCATGATTCCGCCTTTCTTTATCACTTCCAGCCTTTCCTCTTGCGGCACCAGCTCTTTCTCGGCAAAAGGAGTAAAAACACTACTGTTCATGGGATATTTTTAAAACTATTTATTACAGTCAATCATTTTTTGATGAAAAGGAAATTTTCCTTGTGCTTCCTGTATTTTCTATTTTCATCTCGTGGTATGGGATGTCATAGAGTTCCTCTTCATAAATCTCTGGCCACTCTATAATGGACAAAAATCCGTTATCTATATATTCCTCTATCCCGATGTCTTGGATTTCTTCCACGCTTTTCATTCTATAAAGGTCAAAATGAAACACCTTTCCTCTTGGAGTATTATATTCATTCACAATGGAATAAGTGGGAGAATCCACACCATCCGCGCTTCCCATTTCCTCCAAAAGGTATTTGGTAAAAGTGGTTTTCCCTGCACCCAAATTGCCTTTTAACAGCAAAATATTATGCTTCAAGTGTGGAAAAATGCTTTTTATAACTTCTTTCCAGCCATCCAAATTATCAATCTCAAAATCCATTACATAAAACTTATTTTCAAAGATAAATATTTTTCTATCAAGAATCGAATAAATTTAGGTCAGACTTTAAATTTATCTTCATAAATAACAGCTACTATCTGTTATGAAAATATCCTACTCAAATGACATATCAGACAAAACATAATATGTCTCACGAATAACCTTCCCTTTAATAGGAGAGAATTGTGTCTGATAAAAAATTATTGTATCTCCTTTTATTTCTCCCTGCCCTCTTTTATAAAAACCACTATCACCACATAAAAAATATTCTACCTTTATTTTATTGTCTTCTACTCGCCAGTAGCCAATGTTAGGAGCATTTTCCCAGCTTTTATTAAAGGTATCGCTTGGCTTTATCGTAAAACCATCTTGAGAGGTAAAGAAAATCAGTCTTCCATCCGAGTAAAATTTAAGAGCGAAAGATGTAATCGACTTTCCCAAATAAGTCTTATCAAATACAAGTTTATCTGTTTCTTTAAATGGAGTTTTGAGCAGTTTAAAATTTGGACGCTTTGGTCTGCATATTCCGTTTCCCCATGTTCCTTTATGCATAAAAAAACAAGAATTACATAATAACGCACCAACAAATAATAATGCCAATTTTTTCATACTTTAATTCACTTTTGAATTACAAATAAATTTGCTTTTCTCTAAAGTATCAATTTAAGTCTTCGGAGAAACTTCAGCAACACTTTTACAATAGTTACTCATATTCACTCAAATGACATATCAGACAAAACATAATATCTTTCACGAACTTCCTTATAAAAAGGATGATAGAAATTTTCATAAAAAACAAGAGTATCGCCTTTTATTTCTCCTTTTTCCCTAAAATAAGTCCCCTGCTGGGAGCATACAAAATACTCTATTTTTATCTTATTCCCCTCTGTCCTCCAATAGCCGATGTTCCTTGCATTTTCCCATTTTTTATTTTCAACATCGGACTCTTTCAGCGCGTATCCATCTTTGGAATAGAAATACATTAATCTCCCATCAGGATAAAAACCTATACCAAACCCCACCAAATATTGATTAATATAAACTTTATTATAAGTCAGTTTATCCGTTTCTTTAAATTGAGTTTTGAGCAGTTTAAACTTCGGATGCTTTGGTCTGCACATTCCATCCGCTATACGCCCTTGTTGTATCAAAAAACAAGAATTACACAATAACGCCCCAATAAATAATAATGCTAATTTTTTCATATT
This sequence comes from uncultured Flavobacteriaceae bacterium, assembly GCA_963519505.1. Lineage (GTDB taxonomy): Bacteria > Bacteroidota > Bacteroidia > Flavobacteriales > Weeksellaceae > JABCPE02. Next base: position 4,271 of record CAUQOP010000096.1, read on the forward strand.
TAAATTCGTTCTGAAATACAAATAAATTTGCTTTTTCCAAAGGTTATCTTTCTCTTTTAACATCTTTCCTTTTTCCTTACAAAATTAAAATTTTATTCATTTAAGTTCATTTTTCCCTCTAAAAAATCCTTCACAAAACATTCTATTTTATAACAAGTATTCAATGAAGATTTAAAAAAACCAAACCCTTAAAAACGAAAAAA
>CAUQOP010000097.1:0-4435 GCA_963519505.1 uncultured Flavobacteriaceae bacterium
TATTTTGAAAAAGGCGGATTTTAGCCTAAATCTTATTTTCCCAAAAAATGTCAGTTTCTATGAAACTTTGAGACAAAAACTCCTCTGGGGGAATGACAAAAGAAATTAAATATCAATATATTATGAAATTAGTAAACACACAATTTAGAACAGAAGAATCCCTTACTTGGGATGAAATCAAGGAGCTTATAACAACAGGAATTTATGAGGAAGATTTTATAGTGCTTTTTGATGAAAAAAGTGAAAACTATGTCCAAATGGCTGAGGATGAGCAGAGCTTTGTAGTGGAAAGCAGAGTTTATGATGGAGGGAATTTTACGCATTATAGAACTTTTGTGGAAGAACCAGAGGCGGCTATTCCTTTCTTTGAAAAGTATTTCAATGATGAAAGCATAGATTTTTCCGCATGGGAAAATGTTACAGATGAGTTTTTGAGTTAAAGAAAAAATATTTCTTAAATTTGCAGAATTATTAAAAGATAAAGAATGTCAGCATTTGATTGGTTCAAAAGAAAGAAACAAAATATCAGCACTCCTACGGAGGAAAAAAAAGATGTTCCAAAAGGACTTTGGCATCAGACTCCTACAGGGAAAATAATAGAGAGTGACGAACTGAGAGCAAATAACTATGTTTCGCCAGAGGATGGCTTCCATGTGAGAATAGGAAGCAGGGAATATTTCGAAATTATTTTTGATGATTCTAAATTTAAGGAATTAAATGCAGATGTAGAAAGTATCGATATTCTTAAATTTAAAGATTCTAAATCCTATAAGGACAGACTAAAAGAAGCAAAAGCTAAAACCAAACTAGTAGACTCCATCAGAAACGCACATGGAAAAGTAAATGGCGTAGAAATGGTGATTTCCTGTATGGATTTTGACTTTATCGGAGGTTCTCTTGGGTCTGTGATGGGAGAGAAAATAAGAAGAGCGATAGACTTCTGTATAGAAAAAAAACTGCCTTATATGATTATCTGTCAGTCTGGTGGAGCGAGAATGCAGGAAGCGGCTTACTCACTGATGCAGATGGCAAAAGTTCAGGCAAAATTGGCTCAGCTTTCTATCGGAGGGCTGCCTTACATAGCTGACCTTACCAATCCTACTTTCGGTGGAATTACGGCTTCTTTCGCTATGACTGCCGATATCATCATGGCGGAGCCAGGCGCTTTGATAGGTTTTGCAGGGCCTAGAGTTATTCGTGAGACTATTGGGCGAGATTTACCAGAAGGATTCCAGACATCCGAGTTTTTACAGGAAAAAGGTTTTGTAGATTTTATAGTGAAAAGAAAGGAAATAAAAGAAACCATTTCTAAAACTGTAAAACTATTAATGAACAAATAAAAATGATAAAATCGTAAGTCTTTTTTGATTTGCGATTTTATTTTGAGAGAATGACAACTATTTTTAAGGCTATTTTGCAGCTTGATTTTAAGCGGCTTGTCAAATTGTTAGGGCTGTTGCTTCGGCATCCTTTGTTTGCTTTTCTTACTCTTATAGCGACTCTTAGAACCTTTAAAATTACAAATAAAAAATTCCCTGAAACTCATCATAAAAACGGAAGAGGAAATGCCTTTCGCCATGCTCTCTGGTGCTGTCTGATAATGATGTACTGCTGTAAAATTTCTTCTCCACAGAAAAGCCTGAAATGGTGTAAGCAGATTACGGACATGCATGAGGAACTCTTTGTAAATGAGTTGGTTGCTAGAGCGATGGATTTGCATAATAATCAAATAGGGATGAATCTCTTTATGACTATGCTGGAGGGAATTCATCGCCAGTTTTTTGAGACGCTTTTTTTCATGGAGCCGCTTTATGAGAAATCTCAAGAAGCAAAATTAATTTCCTCCATTGAAGAAATAGAGGAAGGGCGAATGGCTATTATAGAGGATATAAACTAAGGATTTTCGCTTTTTGTAAAGAAAGAAAAACTTACATTTCCATATTTGCGAGTTTCCTGTAAATCAGGGTGTTCTATCTTGTGGCGGGACTGATGTTCTAGTATGAAGTATCCATTTTCTTTTAAAATTCCTTCAGAAAGAATGAGAGAGATTAACTCTTGGTATTCGTTTTCAGGCAGGTCAAAAGGAGGGTCGGCAAAAACCAAATCAAAACTTTTTCCTTGATTTTGTGCTTTTTTCAGCCAATCAAAAACATTGGCTCTTAGAATATTGATTTGTGAACTGAAATCCAAGTCTTTAGCTGTAGAATTGATAAAACCAGCATGTTTAGGATTCATCTCTACACTCGTGATGTCTTTGCAGCCACGAGAAGCCAGCTCCAGCGAGATAGATCCAATCCCAGCAAAAAGGTCTAAAACAGACAAACTAGACAAATCCAAACGATGCTCTAAAATACTGAAAAGAGCCTCTTTGGCGAAATCTGTAGTTGGTCTGACTTCAAAATTCTTTGGAGCGGAGATTTTTTTACCTTTCCAAACGCCTGAAATGATGCGATACATACTTATGAATTAACAATGAAATGTTTCCCTTTAAAGTTTTCGTACACGATAGAGATAGCTGGAACGAATTTTTCTAATTCGGATATAAAGGTGTCGTTTTCAGAGATTTCTCCATAAATGTAGAAATGAGTTTTATTGATATCAAAACCTATTTTGCTCAGTGTGAACATGATGAAATAAAGGAAATCTATTTCCGATGTAGCATCAAGATTGTTATAAAGAACCAATTTCCCATTTTCTAATGCAAGAAACTCTACTTGGTTGTGATACAGATTGATATGGATTTCGTTGTCCTTATTTACTTTTACAGAGTCTAAGAAACGCTCTCCTGAGAACTGAAAATGAGAAGTCGCCGCAAGAGATTTTATCTTTTGGTAAAAATGTTTTGGGAAAGAGTAATAAAACTGAACTCCGTATTTTTGGTTGATAGACTGCATTAGTTCTTCTGATTCTGTTTTTACATCTGAATTATAAGATATAATCTGCTGCCCGAGCTGATTTTCTGTGAAAACCTCTGGAGTCAGTGAGAAATGATTGAAAGCTGAGAAAACTTTTATCTCCGCCCAAGCCTCTCTGCGAAGAATCTTGTCAAGTTCCTCTTCTATAAAATTCTTTGGAGTTTCATCCGTTACGAAACGAGCTTCTTCCTCTGTAACATTGTCTGCTTCATAAATTTGCCATTGCAAACCATCTTTTGTAAATAGGAGTGAAAGGTTCTTCATAATCTGTATTTATGGGACAAATTTAGTTAATTTTTTTTAATTTTTCTTTTCCAAGTCTGAAAATAAAAATCATAGGCGTGATTTTCATCTTTTGGGTGGTGGATTTCATCAGTTTTTATCCAAGTTTTTTCATCAATTTTTGGAAAAAATACATCGGCATCTGTTTGGTGATTTACTTGGGTGATTTCCAGTCGGTCAGCCATATCGATGGTGTGGCGGTAGATTTCGCCGCCGCCGATGATGAATATATTTTCATTGATTTTTTTAGCGTGTTTGATGGCATCTTTTAAACTCGGAACGATGAGAATCCCTTCCTCGAACCAGTCGTCTTTTCTGCTCACCACTATATTGGTGCGGTTTGGGAGAGGTTTTCCTATGCTTTCGTAGGTTTTTCTGCCCATTATGATGGGATGCCCTGAGGTGAGATTTTTGAAATGTTTCAAATCCGCAGGGAGATGCCACAGCAGCTGGTTGTCCTTTCCTAATTCGTTGTTTTTTCCGATAGCGGCGATAATGGTAATCATTTGGTTTAAAGGGTTTTTAGTTCCAATTCTATTTTGTTTCCAAAGAATTTTTTAGAAATCTTTTGGAAGTTTTTGGTCATATCCGAAACATAAAATTCATACTTCGGATTAGGATTATTTGTGTTCAGTAATTTATGCTTTTCCAAAGTAAGTTTGATATAGTTTGCCACAATATTCGGTGAGTCTATCACTCTCACTCTGTTGCCGTAGTATTGTTTGATTTCCTCCATCAGAAGCGGATAGTGGGTGCATCCTAGGATAAGCGTATCGATATCTTTTAACTTTTTATTAGAAAGATAATTGTAAATTACGCTGTGGGAAATGGGATGATTGATAAATCCTTCCTCTATCACAGGGACGAGGAGCGGAGTTGCCAGTTCTTCCACATTGATGAATTTATTATATTTTCTGATGCTTTTTCTGTAAAGTTTAGAATTTACGGTTGCTTTGGTAGCGATTACTCCTATGTTTTGGTGGATTTCATAGGCTACTTTTTCGGCAACGGGATTGATAACATCGAATACAAAAACCTTGTCATTCACCATTTTTTTTACTTCTTCCAGCGCGTTAGAAGTAGCAGTGTTACAGGCGATTACTATTGCTTTGCAGTTTTGTTCCAAAAGGAATTTGGTGATTTGCAGGGAATAATCTATGATGGCTTCTTTGGATTTTTCGCCATATGGAAGATGCTTGGTATCACCGAAATAGATGAAACTCTCCTGCGGCATTACT
>CAUQOP010000098.1:0-4428 GCA_963519505.1 uncultured Flavobacteriaceae bacterium
GTGTAGGAAATTTTAACCTCATCATGGCTTAGCAGCCAAAGATTTTTTAGCTCATCTTCGCTGAAAGACTCTTCTGGAACATACGCCAGAATGCCGTTGTTTTCTTCCGTAAAGCTATCAAAACCAATGTTTATCAGCTCCGCCATTAGGATTTCATTCCATGGCTGGAGCGGTTCTATTTTTATATTAAGTTCAAGGTATTTTTGCATTTTTCTAAATTATAATCTGATTTGAGCCGAAACTTTTATGCTAAATTTAGGCGGATTGGTCTCAAAAACGGAGCTGGTGTTGTTCAAATGAGTAAGTCTATGCACAAAATCCACTCGTAAAAACCTAAAAATATTAGAAAAACCATAGCCGACTTCTATGTAAGGCTTTCCGTTTAGACCGTTTAATGCGCCATTTGCATTGAATCTTTCCTCCAAATCTCCTATCAAATAATTGAAAGTCAGGTGATTTCTCCAATTTAATTTTTTAATCAAAGGTAACCTGTTGGTAATCAGTCCTTCCAAATATTGGGTGTATTGTAGGGAAACAAATCTGTTACTTGTAAATTCAAAGAAACGCATCATATTAAATGAATTTCTGTTGTAAAATACAAACTCATTTCCTAAATGGTTTTCCAAAAGAGGAAAAGGAACTCGGTCTGGGATAATCCCCGCTGTGAGGGAATAGTTACCCTGTCCCAAAATTCCCATAGGGATTTTTTGCTGGACATTTAGATAAATTTTATTGTATTCAAAATTACTTCCCATGATTCCCTTAAAGGCATGTGTAAACCTGAAAGTAACTGTAGGAGTAAAATTGTTATTCACTGTTATCTGCTTGTTTTTCTCGGATTGTATGTTTTTTCTTCCCATTTTCCACTGAGTTTCAGAAATCATTTCAGTGGTTTTGAAATTATTAAAAATATTCCCATGCTCGTCTGTGTAGTTGGTATAAGCTAAATCAAACAATGGGTTAAAGGTAGAATGTCTAAAGGTAAACCTCTGAGTAATAGAGTTTACAAAATCCCTCTGAAAATAAATTTCATAATTATTCTTCCAGAAAGGCTTTCTTATCAGCATGTCACCATTTTTAGAAAACGCATCAAAAATCGCATTTTTCTTAAGTAAAAAATTACCATACTGCAGCGCCACTTGGTCTAAATCATGCAGGGCAGAAATTCCCACCTGTGTCCATGGATCTCGTGAAATAATGTAATCTATACCACCGCCGTATTTGAACTCTCTGTCCTTGAATCCATAAGACAAATATCCGCTGAAAATCCATTTCTTGCTGAATTTATGATTAGTTCTAAATCCTGCTCTCAGCCTAAATCCTTCCAAATCGTTATATCCAGCCGTGTAGAGTATCGGTCCTAAATCAAATTTTCCTGCCTCATAATAGCCTCTCAGGATAATTTCCAAAACATCTATATAAGACTTCACCGAAGGGAGATTTTTGACTTCGTCTATCATTGCATAGACTTTTTGTTCTCTTTCTGTTATCGGTTCGTGTCTGTTCTTTTCCCAGTATTGCTCATCTTTTTCGTTTGCATTTGGAAGAACAGTAATAGGTTTGCTGAATATTTTTTGGTCAAAATCTTGGTTGATTTTTATTTTTTTGCTCGAAACATGATATTTTAAAATCCCAGCCATTCCGTTTTTGCCCAGTTTCGCGGTTTCCAGCGTAACGAGAGACTTTACAGGCATGTGTATTTCGGAATCACCCACTTCTTGAAGCTCTTGGTCTACTGTGATGTTATTGATGAAGTTCAGGTTAGCCGATGGAGCTATTTTCGCTGTAATTCTGAAAAGTGAATAGTTACTGTGTGAAATCAGCAAAGTCCCTTCAAAAGCCAAATCAGAGGCTCTTTTAGGCTTAAAATTGATTTTATAATATCCATTTTCATTGACTTGAAAATCTCTATCTACCAGCTCAAAATCATAGTTTGAAGTAAAATTATCATTCAGCGGCGAGATGAAGTTTTTGTCTAAAATATGAATATAATTATTGTAGAAATTATATTTGATGAAAGTAGAACTTATCAGCTGGGAAAACATCGCATTATCCTCTATTCCGACACCGTCTACTTTACTTTTTTTGATGATTTCGGCGCGCTTTTCAGGGCTTTTTTGATAATAAAAATCCGAAATATTTTCTGAAATAAAAACAGGAAGCGCCACATCATTCCCCAGACTGTCTTTGGAGGCTTCCATTACCTTTTTCAAATCCTTATAAACCTTCGTATTCTGAAACTTATCCCCAAGACTGCTGAATGCTATCTCCATACGGGACTGATTTTCAGAGAAGTATGATTTTAGGTTATCAGGATTGTTGATGTGTTTTTTTGCAACTAGTTTTGCTAAAATCTCATGGGCTGGATTTTTATACTTTTTCTTCTTTTTTTTAGAGATGACTACGGCTTCTATTTTTTTAGAACCATCTGTATTGTCTTCATCTTCTTGTGCATAAGAGGACAGCCCTATAAATAGAGCTCCTGTAAGCAATAATTTTTTAGAATTCAGCATTTTAAAAAATGATTAAGAGGCAAAAGTATTAAAAAAATATTTGAAAAGGCTAAAATCTATTTTTAGAATTAAAAATATTGATTAGATTTACCCAATTAAATCAAACTTTTCATGAAACTAAAATCTAAAATAATTTTAATTTTTATTCTTCAAATTTCGGCTTTGCTTTTTGCACAAAAACCAAAAATCAGAATTATAGCCACAGGCGGCACCATCGTAGGAGTGAGCAAATCCTCTACCGAAAGCAGTTACAAAGCAGGAGCAAAGGGAATTGATGAGCTGTTACAGGCCGTTCCAGAAATCCACCAAATAGCCCAAGTAAGCGGCGAACAGTTAGTGAAAATAGGTTCTCAGGATATGAATGATGAGATTTGGCTCAAATTAACTAAAAGAATAAACGAAATCCTAAATAAGGAAGGCTATGATGGAGTAGTGGTTACCCACGGAACAGACACGATGGAGGAAACGGCTTATTTCCTGAATATTACGGTTCATAGTTCTAAACCCGTGGTGATGGTCGGTGCTATGCGCCCATCCACAGGAATCAGTGCAGACGGACCACTTAATCTATATAATGCTGTAGTTGCGGCATCTGATAAAAACACAGGAAATAAAGGTGTAGTCGTGGTAATGAATGAAAATATCCTTGATGCGAAAGATGTGATAAAACACCATACGACCGCTGTGGAAACCTTTACAGGAGCAAATTCTGGTAAAATAGGCTATATCCATAATGGGAAAGTTTATTTTAGCAAAACACCTCAAAATCTGCATACTACAAAATCAGTTTTTGATGTGGCTTCGCTGACTTCCCTGCCGAAAGTAGGGATAGTCTATGGCTATGCCAATGCTTCGGAACTTCCGATGAAAGCCTTTATTGATGCGAAATATGACGGAATTATTTACGCTGGTGTGTGCAATGGGAATTTGTATCATTCTAATTTTGATTTGGCTGTAAAAGCTCAAAAACAGGGCATTCAGATTGTCCGTTCTTCGCGGGTTCCTACAGGCGCTACGACACCAGATGCAGAAGTGGAGGATGCGAAATATCACTTTGTGGCTTCGCAATCGCTCAATCCACAGAAATCCAGAGTTCTGCTCATGCTGGCGCTTACCAAAACCAAAGACTGGAAGCAGATTCAAAAGTATTTTAATGAATATTAATCAAAAATAAAATAAAAATGAAAAAAAGTATTTTTTTAGTCCTTGCATTTCTTGTTTTCTCGTGTCATCAGCCAGCCAAAAAATATACACAGGAAGAGGCTGAAGCCCAAGTTTTAGCCCTGCCGATGGTGCAGGAGGCATCTAAACATATCTATAAAATAACTAATGGAAAGCATGGAATTTCGTTTATTACAGAAGAATATCTTATCGAGAAAAAGCCGTTTTATCAGATAACGGTGGGCTACAACTCGGCTGTTCGTTTTGAAACTTATCATATTTTTTATATGAACAAAGAAAACAAAGAGGATGTTCGTATTTTAGAGCCTGTTTCTGGAGAAATTATTCCTGTTTCTGAATACAAAAAATAGATTTTTGGAGAAAGTATAAGATTATAAAAAATGCAAAAAATAATTATTAAAATACCACTTATTACATTGTTATTGGGTTGTAATCCAAGTGATAGTTATTTAAAAAATCATGAAGTTTTTCCATATTCTATGGAAATTGTCAAAGAAAAGAAATATAAAATTAGTGTCAAAGAAGCTAATGATCTATATGTCAAATATTTATATGATAGGAAAAAAATTAAGGATTTAGATTATGATGAAACTTTTCTTTCTCCAACCTTAATTATTGATGATCATTATGTATATTCTTTTCGTAATTTGGTTATGAAAAAGGTAGCAGTTTTTGGCGTTTGGATAAATGCCAATACAGGAGAAATAACTACTAATGATGAGTCTATATGGTT
>CAUQOP010000099.1:0-4404 GCA_963519505.1 uncultured Flavobacteriaceae bacterium
CTACATTCTATGTCATCGCCGTTTATTTCGGGGCGGTGGGTGTGAAAAACACACGATATACGATTTCTTCTATGTTATTGTCTGATTTAGTGGGGATTACGACATCTATCATCATGGCGTATTGGTTCTTTGGATAAAATGAAAAATGATGAAAAGAAAGATGAAATTCAAGGCTAAAAAAATAGTATTTATTTTTAGTGTTTTTTCGGTTTTTATGTTTGGTCAAGGTTCAAAAATAGACCAGATTATTACCAATGCCGAAATGCAGCGGGGAAGGCATCAGTTTGATAAAGCATACCAATCCATAAAAACAGCTGAAAAACTGGCTAAACAGAAATCTGCAAAGGAACTTCCTAAAGTCTATTCGGAAATGGTGAAGTATCAGTTTTCGGTTTCTAATTCGGATTCTGCGAAGATTTATACAGAAAAAGCCATGGCAGAGGCGCAGAGCATCAATCACCCTGAAGCCCTTGCTTATGGATATTACACTAAAGCGTATTATTATAACTATCTGGAAGTAAGGGATTTGGCAGTGGAGTTTTCTCAGAAATCATTGGATTTGGCGCAGAAACATAATTTAGACCTGCTAAAACCTCGTATATACTACATTCTTTATGGGGCTCACGCGAGTCTTGACCACACAGCTCAGGCTTATAAATACGCCATAGATGCTGTAAAATCGGCTCAAAAAGCCAAAAACTACAACCTGCTGTCCAATGCCTATTCGGCTATGTCTACATCTATGGGGCTTCTGTATAAAGAAAATCCGAAGCCAGAGTATATGGATAGTATACTGATTTATCTCAAAAAATCAGCGGAAGTTTATCATAAACATCCTAATTTTGTGAGTCCAGAGACTTATGCCATTACCAATATCAACATTGCGGACTACTACTATCAGACCAAAGGAAGCGCGGACAGCATAAGAAAATACACAGAAATAGCCAAGCAGACTTCCCTGAACCGAGATGCAAGTTCATCAGTGAAAGCCAATGCAGACGGACTTTTGGCGCAGCTAGCCATTCGTCAAGGGGATTTTAACAAGGCTGAAAAACTACTGGTGGATGCCTATTCTGATATGGAGAAGCAGTCCTCGCCAGATTATCATACATTGGCATCTATCTCGGAGGCGCTTTCTCAGTTTTATCAAAATAATAATAACTTTGAGAAAGCTCTATTTTTCAAAAAACAAAAAGAACAATACAACGATAAAATATACGACCAAAACCAGCAGGAACAAACCCATAAGCTGGAAGCCCAATACGAAAACAAGCGTATAAAATCCGAAATAGAAGTAGTAAAAGAGAGAGAAAAAAATAGGAGAATCCAAAATTATCTCTACATCAGTCTGGCTATTATGGCTGTGTTTTTGCTGATTTTGGTGCGTAGAAATTATGCTAATAGGATGAAACTACAGGCAGAAAAAGAACTTCGCCTCCAAAAAGAAAAGCAGGAAGCTCAGGCTCAGGCTTTGCATAAAGAAAAACAGCGCCGTCTGCTCTCTATCCAAAAAATAAGAGTGGAAAGAGAGTCTAAACTCCGTATTCTATTGGAACAAGAAGAGCAAGCCCGCCTAAAAGAGCAGCAGGAATTACTTCGGCTAAAAAATGACCAAATGCACAAGGAAGCTTTGGCAAATGCCCTCCAAATAGAGCGGAAAAATCAGCTTTTGGATGAAATCAGAGAGAGCATAAAAGCCAAGGAAACCGATGTAAATATAGACACCATACTAAAACAAGAGAAACGAATGGAGGAGGCGCTGGACCAGTCTGTGAAGGAGTTTCAGGAAATCCACCCAGAGTTTTTCAATAAGCTGAACGCCTTGTCGGATAACAAGCTTACGCCTCTTGACCTTAGATATTGTGCGTATATTCATTTGAAATTGTCTACCAAAGAACTCGCAACCATCTTTAATGTAGAGCCAAAAAGTATCCGAATGACCAAATACAGAATCAAACAAAAACTGAATTTGGACAAGGAACAAGATTTGGAAGATTTTTTACAAAATATTGTTTAAGTATTGAAAATCAAAGCTTTACAAAGTAAGTAGACACTTTGTAGACGCTCTTTTTTGGCAGGAGTATCATAATGTCATAATTTTACACTACAAAAATAAAGTTATGGCAGATACAAATTCAAAACTTCCGTTTTTAGAGATTATAGAATGGGTGGAACCAGACCCAAATTTACTAATGTGGAAAGTTCCAGACCAAGATAAAGAAATAAAAAACGGAGCAAAACTTATTGTGCGTGAGAGCCAGACAGCACTCTTCCTGAACGAAGGTGTGGCAGCGGATGTCTTCCCAGCAGGAACGCATGAATTATCCACTAAAAACATTCCGATTCTATCCAAACTTAAAGGCTGGAAATACGGCTTTGAAAGTCCATTCAAGGCTGATGTATATTATTTCTCGACCAAGCAGTTTGTAAATCTGAAATGGGGAACACCAGCGCCTGTTCTTATGCGAGACCCGCAGTTTGGGCAGGTTCGGGTAAGGGCTTTTGGTTCGTATAATGTGCGCATCACGGATGTAGCGAAGTTTTTCAAAGAATATGCAGGCACTTATCCGATGCTTACAGTCTTTGAACTTGAAAACCAGTTGAGGGATTTCATCGCGCCGAAGTTTAGTGAGGTGCTTTCTAATGCAGGTCTTTCGGTTCTTGATTTGGCTGGAAATATGACTGCTTTGAGCGAAAAAATCCGTCCGCTTATAGAGCCTTATTTTGCTGATTTTGGAGTGGAAGTTACCCAGTTTATGGTGAGTTCTGCGACTCTCCCAGAGGAGGTTACGGAGTTCTATGACAAGGTGACTAATATGAATATGATAGGCGATATGGAGCGTTTCCAGAAATTTAATACAGCGATCGCGATAGGAAATGACCGCAGTAATATAAGTTCAGGAATACAGGAGGGCATGGCTATGGGGGCTATGATAAGCGCGATGCAGCAGCAGACACAGCAAAACCAGCCACAAAATTCGGTTCAAGATGATGCCACGGCCAAACTTCAAAAACTAAAAACGCTTTTTGAGAGTGGGCTTATAGATGAAACCGAATATAAGGAAAAGAAAGCAGAAATATTATCAAGTCTTTGATAATCAGTCGTTAAAATAATAAGCCAATGGAGGACGAAAATAAATCTTCTGGAAAAGCAATGTCTTTTCTGGAACGAATGAAACAAAGGTCTCAGGTTCAGAAAAAATACGGAGATGATATTTTCCAGCCGAAAGAAACTGCTGAAATTGATACGCAGGACTGCCCAAACTGTGGCGCAGGACGAGCCAAACGAGATGGTGTAACTCACTGTGCCTATTGTGGTTATGAATTTATACAAACGACCTTGGATGATGGTATCTACATCACAAAAGAGGATAATTCTCGGAAATCCAATAAATAAAACAGTGAAACTGCTTCTTAGGGACTTTTGAAATTTCAAAAGTCCCTTGTTTATTATAAAGCAAAGAAGTTTCTTAAAATCAAATCAAAAAATTGTAAATTGCACACAAAAATAAAAGAATAAGAAATGAAAAGAATTTTATTAGCCGTGATGCTTGGTACAAGTGTATTGGGTACAGCACAGAGTAAGAAAAAAAATGTAAAAACCGAAATTGTAGATAAAATTAGAGATTATAATCCCACAGACTTAGTTCCATACTCCAAAGATGGTAAAAAATGGGTGCTGATGGATGTGAAATCCAGAAAAATCCTTACAGATTTTGTGTTAGGCTCACCCAATACTTTTAATCCTGATATCTATGTTAAATTATATGGAGAATCTGGTGTAGAAAGTGAGATAATTTATTCAGATTATAGATTAGAATCAGAAGTAGGGAGTATTTATTCTCCTGCAGCAGTACAGACTGTTAATCCTAATAACTCTACTTTTCAAGTACAAGAAAAGAGGAAGATAAAAGTTGATAAGACAAAATATAAAAATGCATCAGAACCAATGCTCCATAAAGAAGAGTATTATGCTGTAGCTACTAAAAAAGATAACAGCAGGGTTATCATTAATGAAAGAGGAGAGGAGCAGGAAGGTTTACATTTTAGAGATATGAAAGATACCTATTTTTATAAAGATAAAGATACAGGTGAAAAAATTTTTTATGTAGAAGGTTTCGATGGTAAAAAGGGATTTGTAACCATATCAGGAAAGAAAAAACTCTATGGTGAGCTGATGAATGAGCCGAAGTTTTATGTGATTGGAGAGGGGTATCACAGTGCTTTTGGGTATAGTCTTCAGAAAGATAATGATGATATTAAGAAAATAAAAAAATCGGGTATAGTAGATATATCCATACAAGAATGGCTGATAAAACCACAGGAAAAGTATAAAATTTACAGTATACTTTATACTTCATCAGAAATAATGATGGAGGATGAGGAATATGATGTAACAAATAG
>CAUQOP010000100.1:0-4403 GCA_963519505.1 uncultured Flavobacteriaceae bacterium
GCATAGAGGCGGCGATGAAGTCTATGGCGAAAGTATCTATACCAACCGCTTTGAGGCGATAGGGCTTTATCAGCTTCCTACGGTGGAGCAGTTGTTTTTACAGCTTTCGTTTAATTATCATAATCAGGACTCTAGATACGGAACAGAAGCCTTTGATGCGACACAGCGCACGAGTTTTGGGCAGTTTTATTGGAATAAAAATTTCGGAAAGCATGACTTGATAGCAGGAGCTACTTTGCGCCATAACTACTACGATGACAGTACGATAGGAACGCAAAACACAGACGGAACGAATAACCCGACCAGCGACTGGCTTCCAGGGCTTTTCGTACAAGACCAATGGACTTTTAATGACAAACACTCACTTTTGCTGGGGTACAGATTAGACCACAGTAAAAATCATGGATTTATTCATTCTCCGAGGCTGGCTTATAAGCTGAGCCCAAGCCCTGCGACCAGCATTAGAGCGAGTTTTGGGACTGGTTTCCGTGTGGTGAATGTCTTTACCGAAGACCATAAATCGCTTACCAATGCCAGAGAAACGGTCATCAGAGATATTAAACCAGAAAAATCCATCAACGGGAATATTAATTTTACTCAAAAAATAACCGCAGGAAACGGCTATATTGATATAGATGCTACGGCTTTTTATTCCTATTTTACGAATAAAATCGTGGCTGATACAGAGACAGATAGCGATAAAATCATTTATGATAACCTGAAAGGGCATGCGATAAGCCAAGGGATTTCATTGGGAGCGAATATAAAATTTGGTATTCCGCTGAGCTTAAATATAGGGGCAACCTATATGGATGTTTTTGAAAAGTATGAAGAAGGGGGCGAAACGCACAAAAAATACGAGCAGCTCGCACCTAAATGGTCTGGAACTTATGCGCTCAGCTATGAGTTTAGTAGAAAATTCGGAGTGGATTTCACGGGCGAAGTTTATGGGCCGATGCGCCTTATCACCGTTCCGAAGGATTTCCGACCAGAATATTCGCCATGGTATAGTTTGGCGAATATTCAGCTGAGAACTAAGTTTGACAATGGATTGGAAATTTATGGCGGTGTGAAAAATTTGTTTAATTTCACTCCGAAAGACCCTATCCTAAGACCTTTTGACCCGTTTGATAAAGATACAGGAACCAATAATCCGAACGGATATGAGTTTGAACCATCCTATGGATACGCTCCGATGCAGAAAATAAGAGGTTTCCTAGGAATAAGATACACGATAAAATAAAATATATGAAACTAAAACTTGCTTTTTTAGCGGTTGTGTTGTCCTGTTTTTCTTATGCTCAGATACTGAATAGTTTTGAGGAAGTGGAGAAATTAAGAAAAGAAAATCCTAAACCTGTGGTTGTTTTATTTACCACCGAATGGTGCGGAGTGTGCAGAGTGCAGAAGAAAAATTTATCAAAACTTCCTCAGAGCGTATGGGACAGCGTCTATTTTATAAGCATCAACCCTGAAAAATACCATAAAGACATAGAGTTTTTTGGGAAGGAATATACTTTCGTGTCCAATGGGACTTCGGGACTGCATAAAATAGCCTACGAGCTGGCTGGCAGCCGAGTTCCTGCCTATCCATTCTGGGTTTTTACTGATGAAAATGGGAAAATGCTCACTCACGAGGGACTGCTGAAAGAAAAAGAACTAAATTCAATTTTTTCTAATCATAATCACTAAGTGCGGAAGTAAGGCGATTTTGCCTTACTTTCGTTTTTTATTTGTTTTCAGATTTTTTCAGAAGATATTTTTGCAGGATTTGGTTCAAAGGATATATTTTGAAAATAAGATTTCCAATGAATATCACGACTAAAACCAAAGCAGGTTTGTAAATCAAATTTACGAAACTGGACTGAAAATTAGGAAAAACCGAAGCTAAAACAATCGCGGAGCCGCAGATGATAACTGCCCATATCATTTTGATAGATAATGGGAAAACCCTGAAAAGGCGGTAGTTGAACACGATTTTTATTAAATTAAACGAGGTCAAAGAAACAGCGTAGGAGATGGCAATTCCCAAAATCCCTAAATCGGTATATTTTAGGAAAAAAGCATTTAGAGCGATGGTCACCATGGCTAAAATAAGCATAAACAGGGTGTTGTACTTATAAAATTTGGACATGGAAATAATGTGGCTGTTGAATCCCGTAGCTAAATCAAACAGCATCGTAATGCCGATAATCCATAAAATAGGTTCCGCTGTCCGAAGAAGTTCTCCATTTTTCATAAAGTCCGTGAGGAAAGGAAATCCCACCACGATGCACGAAAAAAAGACCAATCCTAAAAAGAATAAACTCAGGGAAGTTTTTTTGTGAAAGCGGTCAAGTTCTTGCAGGGTGTTTTCCGTAAGATGCTTGTTAATCATCGGTGCAGAGATGTTGTAAAGTCCCATTTGAGGGATGTTTATAAGGGTAACGATGGAGTAAATATTGCTGTAAAGCCCATTTTGCTCAAAGCCAATGTATTCCCCAATCATCACATTGGCGATTTTCAAAGCTAAAAAACTGCCTATATTTCCCAAAAATCCGAAAAAACTATAAGATAAAATCTGAACCCAAAGCCCATTTTTTTGGAAATAATCTGTGCTAAAATCAAAATGAAATTTCTCTAACCTGTTGTTATACAGGAAATAACCCAGCATTGCCATAAAGAAAACAGAAATAAAGAAAATAAGCGCCAAACTTTCAGGGACTTTTACGAAGAAAAACAAGCAAAAAGCACCGATGTTGGCGAGTTTAGGAAAAAGATTTTCAAAAATGTTTGGAATGGCGATGCGTTTATAATTGGAAATATATTTATTCAAAACAGTAGAAATGGACAGAAACAAAATCAAAGGAAAAATAAGATGTTTTGCCTGCCAGTTTTCACTTTGTTTCAGAGAAGGAAAAATATTGAAAATCAGAAAGTAAAGGATTCCGAAAATAAAAAAGTTGATAAAAATCCCTACAAAGGACAGCGAGAGCATATTCTGGTGTTTTCCATCTTTTTGGGTCTGTGCAAAAAACTTGACATTAGAAAAAGAAATCCCAAAAACCACTATCGGAACGAACATCTCCGCCGTTGGGAAAATAAATCTCAACTTGCCATAAAATTCCAAATCATTTGGAAAAATAAAGAAATTTGCCAGTGTTCCCAGCAAAAATCCCAGATATCCTACAATGGAATATTTTAGCCCTTGTCGGAGTATTACGCTCATTATCTGTTGTTTATGAAAATTATATTTTTGATAAATTTACTAGAATCTTCGGCAAAGATAGCATTTTGAGAATTTAGAATATCCTTGGTCAAAGGTTCTAAAGAAAAACTCTCTCGATGCAGATAATGCGCCGAATATCCGTATTTTTCTATATTAGAAATCACTTCCCAAATCGGCTCGGAGTGGTATTTTTGCTCTATTTTTACCATCAGAACAGGTTTGAATTTTTCTATGGTTTCTTTGGCGCCTTCCAGCACGGAGAGTTCTTGCCCTACCGTGTCTATCTTTATGAAATCCAGCCTTTCCAGTTCCTTTCTTTCTGATTCTCTTTTTTGGCACCAGCTGTCAAGAGTGATGCATTCTGCTTTTTGCGTGGCTATTTTTGTATCCTCATCTTCTGTAATGTTGTCCAGCAGGGTGCTTTCCTCGTGGATTTTTTCTTTGTTGAGGACAGGAATCATCAGTTCAGCCTTCTTATTTTCATTGGACAAGGCTTTTTGATAAAAATTGATTTTAGGAAAAAGATTTTTGAGTCTTTTACAAAGGGTTTTATTAGGCTCAAAAACATGAATGTTTTCAGGGAAAAGAATGTAATCCAGCCAGTAGACATAATCTCCCCAGCCTGCTCCGATGTCTATAAAAACAGCTTTCTGCGGCAGGAAATCTTTCAGCCAAAGCAGCTCTGGTTCTGCATTTCTCTCAAAAATATTTTCTTTATCCAGACGGATGAGTTTTTTATAAAAACGACTTTTATAAATAGTAGGAGAAACGAACCAAAAATTCTGTGCAAGAGCATAGTAGGGATTAATCATGCTGTAAATTATTCCAAACCACAAAACTACGATATTTACACAGATTTTAGATGAAAAATCTCCACAAAAAAATCAGAGATAAATTTTATCTTGTCATAAAGGTATATTGATTTTTGATTTTCAGACAAAAAGAAAGGTAGAATTTATTACCTTTGCACAAATTATTTAAGAACAAGATGAGTAGAGATAGAAAAAGTTTTTCGGGAAGAAGGGATAACAGAAATAGAGAAGAGGGTAGAGGAAGCCAAAATAGAAATAAATTTGAGAGAAGGGACAGACCGTCTGCTCCTAAAAAGTTTTACAAAAAACCTGAAGAGCAGGAAGATAAGGCTAAATCCTTTATTCTGAAAAGAAAATTGGACAAAATCAGCAAACAGGTTGAA
>CAUQOP010000101.1:0-4395 GCA_963519505.1 uncultured Flavobacteriaceae bacterium
GGAAAAAGATAATGGCATATCAGTCTCCAAAATTGGAGGATATGGTCTATTTTATCAACCAAACTAGTAACAACCACATGTCAGAAGCATTGCTGAAGACTACAGGTTTCTATAAATATGGAGATTTCTCTCTGGATACAGGAAGAACGATGATGAATAAACATCTTTCCAAGAAAATGTTTGATTTTCAAGGGTTTAATTATGCCGATGGAAGCGGGCTTTCTCGTTCCAATGTAGTGACACCTATTTCTCAGGTTAAGTTTTTATCCTCTTTGATGGATGACAAGCATTTTGATTCTTATTTTAAATCTTTGCCTATCGGCGGGCAGACAGGTACTTTAAGATCAATGTTTAGAAATTCAGACTCCTTTGGGCAGGTTTTTGCTAAAACAGGAACTCTCAATAGGGTAAAAACATTGGCAGGATATATCAAAACTAAAAGCGGAAAACTTTTGACTTTTTCCCTTTTGATAAATAATTACAGTGGAAGTGTGGGGCAGGTAAAACAGAAGATGGAAAAAATCTTGGCTCCAATCATTGATTTCTAAAAAAGAAAAATCCCTAATTCAAATTTGAGTTAGGGATTTTCTAGTTGTTTTTTATTTCAGAACTGCGATTGCACTTTCGTAATCAGGCTCTTGTTTGATTTCTGGAACCTGTTCCGTGTAAATGATTTTTCCGTTTTCATCTACAATGATTACAGCTCGGCTGCATAGTCCTTTTAGAGGGCCGTCAGTTATTAATAATTGATAGTCATCAGAAAAATTTCCTCTGAAATCAGATAGGTTGATAACATTTTCTAAACCTTCCGAAGCGCAGAATCTATTAAGCGCAAAAGGTAAATCCTTTGAAATATTGATTACCACTGTGTTATTTAGAGATGAAGCCTCTTGGTTGAATTTTCTTACCGAAGCAGCACATACTCCTGTATCGATACTTGGAAAGATGTTGAGAACCACTCTTTTACCGCTAAAATCAGATAAAGATTTTTCAGATAAATCAGCAGCTACGAGTGTAAAATTTTTTGCGTTTTCGCCTACTTTTGGAAGCTCGCCTAATGTATTGATAGGATTTCCTCCTAATGATATTTTTGCCATTTTTAAAAATTTTAGTTCGCTACAAAGATAGAAAAATAACTTATTTTATTAGCTCATTCCAGATTATTTCAGCTTGTTTTTCATAGCCAGGTTTTAGGAAATGAACGCCGTCAGCGTTGGCTTCTTTTCGCTGTAGAGCCTTTTGGAAATATCCTGTTCCGCCCATTTTGGTATGCAGGTCAAGGAATGAAGTTTTGTTTTCTGCGGCAACTTCTTTTATCCAAGAAGAAATTTCTTTCACTTTTGCGGATTTTATTTTATTATCCGTTGGAGAAATTAGAAGAATAGGGAAGTTGGAATTTTCTGCTCTCCAATTATTGATAAGCTTTTTAGCATTGTCTTTGAATTCCTCTTTTGTGATGTTGCTCAGGGATTCATTGGTTCCCAGTGCGATAATCAGGATATCAATATTTAGAGATTTTAATTGTTTAGTTTGCAAAGAATATTTCAAGAAATCGGCATAAGTAGCGCCATTTACGCCCACCGTATTGAAAACCACGCCATTTTTAGCAGTAGATTTTAGGAACTGAAAACCATGCAGAATATTTCCTTTTTTTCCATTCATATTGATGATGAATTCCTGAGTAGGATTTTTAAGCTTAAAACTGGTACTGTTTTCCGCGAATTGCCCTTTTCCTATGGGAGTGAGGTTTTCCTCAAACTGCTTGTCGTAGAGGATTTCTACATTTTCCACTTTTATGGTTTGTCCAGCCTTTGCATTTCGGACATTGTTGCCATTTAGCTGAACCAGTCGTGTAGTGACTACATTGAATTTAGCTGCGATTTCAGGGAAGGTATCGCCATTTTGAACTTGATAATTCAAAATCGTTTTCTTCGGTTTTATAAAGTTTTTCAGACTTTGAGAAGTTTTGAAAATAGTAAAATCTTCGCCTGCCAGAGCATTATCATTAAAGATTTTCACTTCATCAAAGCTGTCTTTTGGGTCACTGAAATTGATTTCAATGAAAGAATTTCCGCTGTTTCCCATCACAAAGCCCAAAGCTCCCATTTGTGGATAAACATCCTGCTCATAGACCAGACGGAAAGTCTGCCAAGCTTGATTGGAATAAGCCGTGAAATCAACTGCTCCGTTTGAATTTGCCAAAGGATACGGAAAAACCGTTCCTCGCCCTGCGTTGCCGTATTTATTTTGGAATTTTTTTCTTAAATATTCTGAAATATGTCCTGACTGAATATGAGAATCCCCGATGAAAAGGACATTCGTAACGGATTCGTTTTTATTGAGTTTATCAAAGAAAGGCGCTAGATTTTCTGTGTTTTCAATTTTCTGCGCTGATGCAAACACCGAAAAACCGAGACTTATCAACAAAATTTTTCTTATCATATTTTTAGATTTTGGACAAATTTAGGTTTTTTATCATGATAACAAAAAAAGTAACTTAATTAAGTTACTTTTTTGTCCAATCAGTTACAGTTCTCTTTCTACATCCTTGTCGCCTCTTCCTGAGAGATTTACAAGCACCAGTTGATTTTTATTTTTAAATAATTTCATAGCGAGAGCCACCGCGTGGGAAGATTCTATCGCCGGAATAATCCCTTCCAAACGGGATAAAAGCTGAAAAGCTTCTATGGCTTCCTTGTCCGTTACTGAGAAATATTCAGCTCTTTTGGTGTCTTTCAGGAAAGCGTGCTGAGGGCTTATCCCTGGGTAATCCAGCCCTGCCGCGATGGACTCTGATGCGATGGGTTCATTGTTTTCATCAGCCAAGCAGTAGGAGAAAGTCCCTTGGAAAACCATCGGTTTACCGTAGTTAAGCGTAGCCGCAGTATGGGAAATTTTGTTCTCTCCACCGCCCTCGGCGCCGTATATTTTTACAGATTCATCATTTAAAAACCCTGAAAATAGCCCGATAGCATTAGAACCACCACCTACACAAGCGACAATGCTGTCTGGAAGGCGATTTTCTTTTTGTAAAATCTGCTGTCTTGCTTCATTTCCGATTACACTTTGGAAATATCCCACGATTTTAGGGTAAGGGTGCGGCCCTACATGAGAACCAAGCAGATAGTAAGACTCCGGATTTTCTATATAATATCCCAAAGCGCTATCCACTGCATCTTTCAAGGTTTTTGTACCCGAATCACACGAAACGACTTCCGCTCCTAAAAGTCTCATTCTTTTTACATTCAGGAGTTGTCTTTCAATGTCTATTGCTCCCATAAAGATTTTGCAAGGAATGTTTAATAAAGCACAAGCCGTAGCTGTAGCCACACCATGCTGCCCAGCTCCTGTTTCTGCGATTACTTCTTTCGCTCCCATTTTCTTCGCTAAAAGAATCTGCCCAATGGCATTATTTATTTTATGAGAGCCTGTGTGGTTTAGGTCTTCTCTTTTGAGGTAAATTTTAGAACCTACATAATCGCTGAGATTTTTCGCGAAATAAAGAGAAGATGGTCTTCCCACGAAATCTTTTAAAATTTGAATAAATTCATTTTTAAAATCATCAGTTTGGGTAATTTCATCAAAGAAATTGCTCAGTTTTTCTAATTGTCCCGCTAAAACAGGAGGCACGAAAGCTCCGCCATACTCACCATAATGACCATTGTAAGAAAGCATTTCTGCTATTGGTTCTACATTGATTACTTTTTTTTGCCCTTGTTGGGCATTGTTTGTTGTTGTCATATTTTTATTATTTAAAATTATTATTCGATTATAAAAAAACAAAAAGCCGTTAGGAAGTTCTCCTAACGGCTTTTGTATATTTTGATAAAAATAAAATCTTCTTTCTTTACAAATATAAAAAGTTGAGCTGAACACCCCCGTTTCTGAGACTGCCAACTTGCCACCATATATTATTTGTAAAGTTTATCATTTTATTTATTTTAATCACAAAGGATAATACCAGAGTTATTATTAAATTCTATCACACCTCCATTGATAGGAAAAGTGTAGCAGTTATTTCGCTGTGGTTCTGCTGTGAAAAACTTAGCGTAGTTCAGATTTTCTATTTTAGAAGTAATCAGTTTTACTTTGCCTGTTCTTAGAGAAGATACCACTGGGGCGTGGTCATTCAAAATATGAAATTCGCCCAATTCTCCAGGAAGTAGGATAGATTCTACTTCTCCTTCGAATACCACAAGCTCTGGTGTTAATATTTTAATGTTCATATTTATATCAGATTTGAAATTTGAAGTTTGAAATTTGAAATTGAATTTTCATCAACCTCAAATTTCAAATTCCAAATCGTTGAATAATTTATGCGTTTTCAGCAAGCATTTTTTCTCCTGCTTCTATAGCCTCCTCGATAGTTCCTTTAAGGTTGAAACAAGCTTCAGG
>CAUQOP010000102.1:0-4357 GCA_963519505.1 uncultured Flavobacteriaceae bacterium
CCTCTGTGTGGGTCGCAGTCGCGCCCATCAGTAAAGGCATGAACGAAAATATTTTTCAATCCCAAATCTTTGGCTTCATCCAGAAGAGCCTCTAAATGAGTGATATGCGAATGAACACCACCATCAGACAACAACCCAAGGAGATGAACATTTTTATTGTTTTTCTGTGCGTGTAAAAATGCCTCTTGGATAGGTTTTTCTTTACCCAAAGTTCCATTTTTCACAGCTAAATTCAGCCTCGTAAGGTTCTGATAGACAACTCTTCCCGCGCCCAAATTCATATGTCCCACTTCGGAATTACCGATTTGTCCTTCGGGAAGCCCCACTTCCAAACCTGATGCATGCAGCTGAGTGTGAGGATATTTCTGATAGCAGCTGTCCACAAACGGCGTGTGAGCCTTGGTAATTGCACATACTTCGGGATTCTCAGCCAATCCCCAGCCGTCTAATATTGCGAGTAAAACTTTTTTTGACATTTCTTATAATTTTACTGCTAATTTACGAAAAATTATTGATTTTAGTTTTGTTTTTCATTGGGTAATTCTATGCTTGAAGCTGGTTTTTCATCAGGAAGGTTAATAAATTGATAATAAAGCACTTTGGACAAAAATCTTTCATCTTTTTGGCTTTTAACATAATCAAAACGATAAGTGGAATAAATTTCATCAGGATAATATTCCAAAAGCAGAGAATCATTAAAATCAAATCTATAAACAGCATCAAAATCACTTACTTTCTGAACTTTTATATTATAAATTGTCCCCAAATAACCCCAGTTTACAAAGCTACAAAGCAAAAGTGTTCCGTAGAAATACCAAATCATTTGGTTAAAAAGATAGAAATTGGTCTTTCTGTATTCTATCTTTAAGTAAGTGAATATCAGACCAATAACAGACAAAATAAGAAAAGCATAGACTCCCAGCCTTTTGTAGGTAAGCCCCCAGTGGTAGATGTATTCGGTGTTTTTGATGAGGGCGGAAAGGACAAGTAGAGAATTAAGAACTATCCACATTTTAGCTAACTTTTTAAGTAACAATGATTTATCATCAAAATTAAAATAAGACTTGAAGTAAAGCATCAACAACAAAACCGCCATTACAATGGATAAAATAACCACATTTACACGGCTGTGCGTGTCCGCAGAAAGGTTCGCCAGCCTGTTTGTATCAACTTGGAAAAACTGTTCATAATTAAAAACCAAAATAAAAACCAGCAAAAGAAGATTGAGCAGAACAAAAGACAACACGCCTATTTTTCTTTCAGAATCAAGGTCTAAAAACTCCAAAAATGGTTTAAATTTCTGATTTTTAACTCTTTCTGAAAAATCATTTTGTAGAAATTGATTTCGGCGCAAGAAAAATTTTGCCCCTGAAAAATTCCAATACCCAAACGAAAAATAAAATGCCAGAGCAGCCACCACGAAAAACCAGCTATCAATGTCCAATTCATAAAGATAAACCTCTGAAAATATGGAACTTCCCATGCTGTAAATCCAGAAAAAGAATAAGAAAAACAGGATTGGGATTACTAAAATAATGATTGATTTAAAATTAAATTTAGAGTTTCCATCTCTGATAATCCATGTATTAAAATCAAAGAAACGATACGGAAAAGCGATATTATTCATCGTCGCTATCGGAACTGCCAGAATACTTTTGAGTCTTCTATATTTTGACTTAAATCTCAGCAGCAGCAAGGAAAAAGAAACCGCCAAAAACGAAACGAAATCCCCATACCACATAAAAGCAAACGCGGACAAAATGGATAACGCAAAAATGATAAAAAACTCCCTGTCTTTCCTTTTTTTATGTGTTTTTACCAGAGTGATAACACTGAGAAAAATGGCTAATAATCCTACATTTAAGCCGAAAGATTCTCTGTAAAACAGCGCTGTAGCTACTGCTGTCGTCAGCATAATTAAATGATGTGTTTTCATAATATTTAAATATTTAAAAATTTAAAATTAATTATTCAAAGAACTTTGTATTTCAAAGTTTAAAAATAAAAAAATATAATTATTTTTTCAATAGTTTTTCCAAAGTATTGATATGTTGGTTAAAAGCCTCTCTCCCCGATTGTGTAACACGATAGGAAGTTTTTGGTTTTTTGCCAACGAATTCTTTTTTCACCTCAATATATCCTGATTTTTCAAGGGCTGTGCTGTGGCTCGCCAAGTTACCATCAGTGATGTTAAGGAGGTTTTTCATTTCACTGAAATCAACCCAGTCATTCACGATAAGGACAGACATGATGCCCAGCCTTACGCGACTTTCAAATTCTTTATTGAGTTGATTGATATTAAACATTTTCACTAAAATTATTGATATTTTTTATACAAAATAAGCCCATAAATAATGTGCAACAACCCAAATCCTAACGCCCAGAATACCAATCCATACCCCAACAAAAATGATGAGAGCAAACCTAAAACCACCTCACAGATTCCTAAATATCTGATGTCAGAATAAGTGTATTTAGAAGCGTTGATAAGGGACAATCCATAAAAAATCAATGTACAAGGTGCTAAAAATGCATAAAAATGATGAAAAATAAGTCCCAAACAAAAAATTCCCCCAGTAACCAATGGAATAGAAAAATTGATTATCAGAAGTTTAGTAGATGTAGTCCAGATGGGAAGTTCTTTTCTTTTACTCTTTCTGACTGTGAAGAAAACTGCTGCAGCCAAAGAGAAAACAAGGACTACAAGGGCAACTAAAATCAGTTCGGATATAAAATCAAAATCATAAAATTTAGGATATCTGTCAAAATAGCTAATCCCTTCCCTTTCAAAAGCAAAAAACACATACACCGCTCCCAAAATAGCAAAAATCCCTACAAAAACTCCTGAAAGCCCACTCAGAGAGATAAAACGGGAACTTTTCTCCATAATAGAGCGAATGTGAGATAAATCTTCTTGATAATTTTTAGTATCCATAAAAATAACTTTGAATTGCAAAGTTAATATTTATTTTGAAAAATCAAAATTATTTAAATCTTTTTTAGCATTAAAAATTGCTTATTTTTTTGTTTTATCAAAGATAATTACAGGAGCAGGAACTTTATCATAAGGATTATTGTATTCCCAGAAGAAGGAATGGTATTCTTTGACAATTTCGCCTTTTTGGGCATCTATTTCTATATTAACCATCGTGATACAGTCTTCTTTGGTTCTCTGATGAGCATCCCAACTGATATACCACATAGGAACTTCTTTTTCATCAATTTTTCTATATATCCTTGTATACATGCCTAATAATTCTGCTTTACGGCTTTTCATATACGCCAAAACCTTCTCTAATGGATATTTCTCAAAAGGCTTGTCATAATCTATGCTCTTTGTTAGAATGCCCTTTTCATCATAGAAATTCCATACCCCTATACGAAAACCTCCTCCATCAAAAACTTTACCTTCTTCTTTTAGAATTCCAGTAGAATAGAAATGATAAAGAAATTTTACATTGAATTCATTTTTTAAAGACACATAACGCCCATAACCTCTTTTGGTAATAATTTCTGTCACCTGATTTCCCAAACTGTCAGTATAAATATATTTTCCGTTTTTCTTATTTTCATTAAATCGTTTGATATCAAACCTTTTTTCGGCTTTTATCTGCTCGTTTTTTACTTCGGTTTTTTTATCCTGTCCATTGCATGAAGACAGCAAACAAAGCAAATGGAATAAAATAATCTTTTTCATATGTTTTTATTTTTAAAAAATAAGCCCTACAAAAATAGAGCTTATTTTATATAAATTATTTTTTCAAAGAATCTTCTAACTTCTTGAACTGGTTATACTTATCCATATTGTCTAAATTCATGTAGATTCCTTTCAGAGTACTTACTACTTCTACATTTTTAGGCTCGATGGAATGCCATTTTTCAAGGTAAGGAAGAGCTTTTTTGAAGGTTTCCCTTCTCTTTTCCATCAATTTATTCATTTCATTGATTTTCTTAGCTTTTTGGAAAGCTCGGATTTGCTCCAATGTCTTTTCATCATCCTTTAAATGAACAGCATAAGCCAAACCTTGCAGCGCCAAAACATAGTTTCCATCAATTTCTAATGCTTTTTTGAATGATTTTTCAGCATCCGCCAAAGTAGCATTATCTTGACTTTGCAAGAAACCTAAATTATACCAAGATTCATTGTGATTAGGGTTTTTAGCAACTTGATTTTTAAGAGTTTGGATAAATTCTGAAGTTTTTCCAGATCTGTAATAAGCAACTCCTTGTAATTCTGACAATCTCTGATTGTTAGGGAATTTTTTAAGTCCTTTTTCTATCAAAACCAAAGCTTCATCATATCTTGCGGCATCCACCAAAAGTCTTATGTTTGATTCATATAGCTCTAGTTCTACGC
>CAUQOP010000103.1:0-4335 GCA_963519505.1 uncultured Flavobacteriaceae bacterium
ACCTCATCATCTACAAAATGGCGGACGAAGTATATTTCGTGGTGGTCAATGCTTCTAACATTGAAAAAGACTGGAATCATATTTCTAAATTCAATGAAAAATTCGGAGCTAAAATGACCAACATTTCCGATGAAACTTCTCTAATCGCTATCCAAGGGCCTTTGGCAACGCAGATTTTGCAAAAGCTAACCAGCACTAATCTTTCCGAAATCCCTTATTATCATTTCACTATCGGAACGGTGGACGGCGTGCAGGATGTAATCATCTCAAACACAGGCTACACAGGAAGCGGCGGATTTGAGATTTATTTTAAAAGTGAAATTTCCGAGCAGCTCTGGAACGCCCTCACAGAAGCGGGAAAAGAGGAAGGACTCGTGCCATGCGGGCTGGCAGCAAGAGATACTCTGAGATTAGAAAAAGGATTCTGCCTCTATGGGAATGATATTGATGATTCTACCTCTCCGCTGGAAGCTGGTCTAGGCTGGATTACGAAACTTGGAAAAGGTGATTTCGTGGATGCTGAATTTTTCAAAAAACAAAAAGAAGAAGGCGTTTCCCGCAAGTTAGTTGGTTTTGAATTACTTGAAAAAGGCGTTCCAAGACACGACTACCCAGTGGTGGATGCTGAAGGAAATGTCATCGGAAAAGTAACCTCTGGAACATCTTCACCAATGAAGAAAATAGGACTTGGGCTGGCTTATGTAAAAACTGAGTTTTCTAAACCAGAATCCGCTATTTTCATCCAAATAAGAAATAAAAACATTCCTGCAAAGGTAGTAAAAACGCCTTTCGTTTAATATTTTAATTAAATTTTTAGATTATATTTATGAAAAAAACATTTGCATTTATCTTATTGAGTATCATTTCATTAGCAAAGGCTCAGCTGACTGACATTAGATACATTCCTGTAATTTCTACCGATACTATTTCTACCAAGGCTAATCTTTACCCTCATGTATTGAGCAAAAACAAATTCAATCCGTTGGTTTTTGAAAACGGCTTTAAAGTCGGCGAAAGAAGAGAGGCGGTGAGGCTTTGGGACAAGGATATTTTTTACCTTGAATTTACTGATAGAAAAATGAACAAAAGAGTTTTCCGACAAATGCCAGAGCTAAAGAAAAACGGAAAATTATTTGAAATCATGCTGCAAGGAGATGTTTCTTGGTACAGAAGATATTTCAGCTACAGAGCTGACACTTGGGATGCCAACTATGAGCACGAAGACTATTTCGTAAAAGGTGACGAGATTGTAAACATCCCTGTAAAAGGCAGATACAAGAAAAAACTAAAAGCTCTGCTTTCTGATAAGCCCGAAATCGCGAAGGAAGTAGACCGTATGGTGGGCGACCGCGACATCAGAGAAATTTTAGAGAAATACAACAGCAAATAACAAAAAAATCCCTCTTGTAATTAGAGGGATTTTTATTTTTCGCCAATCACAAATCGGTCATTTTCAGATAAATCCTTTATAAGTTCTGATTTTGTGAGAACATCCTGAAACAGCTGCAAAGTCTCTTTTCCTAATTTTTGGTTGATTTCCAAAAAAACAGAGCCTCCTTTTTTCAGGTGGTTTTCAGAGTCTTGGGCTATTTTTTCATAAAATGCAAGAACTCTGTTTTCAGGAGCAAAAAGCGCTATATTTGGCTCAAAATTCTTCACTGAATACGAAATTTCTTCCTTTTCTAAAACATCTATATACGGAGGATTGCTCACTATGATATCATAAATTTCATCCAGTTTTCCAGTCAAATAATCTTTCTGAATAAAATTGACTTTCACTTTATGAAAATCGGCGTTTTTTTGGGCTACATTTAGGGCTTTTTCAGAAATGTCAATACTGCTGACCTCTGCATTTGGGAATATTTTTGCCAAAGAAATACTGATGCAGCCACTCCCTGTCCCTACATCCAGAATTTTTAGTTTTTCTTTTTTCAGATGGCTTAGTCTGCTTTCTATCAATTCTATCAATTCCTCTGTTTCAGGGCGTGGAATGAGGACATTTTCATCAACAAAAAATTTATTTCCATAAAAATAAGTTTCACCCAAAATCTGCTGATAAGGTTTCCCTTCTTTTAGTATGGATACGGTTTTCAAAAACTCATTTTGGTTTTCGGCAGAAATAGAATTTTCGAGCTGTGAGCGAATATCTATCTTATTCAAATTCAATATTTTTTCACAGAAAATAAAAAATAATTCCTCGCACTCTCCCGAAGTATAAAGGCTTTGGAGCTCCTCGGAAAAAAGATTTTTGACTTGAATGATGGTCATTGAAAAAATTTTATCCACAAAGATAAGAAATGTGTGGATAAATTTACGAATAGATAATCTTTTGATTTATAAATATTTACAGAATTATTGATTTTTGACATACCGTGAAACATTAAAAATAATTGTATTTTTGGAGCCTAATATTTTGAATATGGGTAAAATTATAGGTGTTGCCAATCAAAAAGGAGGTGTAGGAAAAACTACCACTTCGGTAAATCTAGCCTCTGCATTGGGCGTTTTAGAGAAAAAAGTTTTGTTAATAGATGCAGACCCACAGGCCAATGCTACTTCTGGTCTGGGTGTAGAGGAAGTTACATATTCCACTTATGACCTTTTGGAACATCACGCCAAAGTTCGTGAGTGTATCCTCCCTACTTCTTCACCAAATGTAGATATTATCCCATCTCATATAGATTTAGTAGCGGCAGAAATAGAACTGGTAGACAAGGAGAACCGTGAATACATGCTGAAAGAGGCTTTGAAGGAGATAAAAAATGAATACGACTATATCATTATAGACTGTGCGCCGAGTTTGGGGCTTATCACAATCAATGCACTTACTGCTGCAGATTCGGTTATCATCCCTGTTCAGTGTGAATATTTCGCATTAGAAGGGCTTGGAAAACTTCTAAACACCATTAAAAACATACAAAGTTTCCATAATCCTAACTTAGACATAGAAGGGCTTCTTCTAACGATGTTCGACTCTCGTCTAAGACTTTCTAACCAAGTGGTAGAGGAAACCAACTCACATTTCCCTGAAATCGTTTTCGAAACTATCATCAGCAGAAACACTCGTCTAAGTGAGGCGCCGAGTTTTGGTGAAAGTATCCTAAAATACGATGCTGAGAGCAAAGGAGCTGTGCAGTATATACAGCTGGCAGAGGAAATTTTGCTAAAAAATGAACAAAAAATTCCGAGCAAAAAGAAGGAAAGTAAAAAATCAAAAAAGTAAATCGCTCTGATAATATTTAAGACAAAAAGAGCGTTCGTAAACATACAAAATCTATGAAAGATAAAAAAAGAGCTATGGGGCGTGGTCTTGGAGCTATTCTGAGTGCTGAGTCCAAAGCTATCCAGTCTGCGACAGATGCAGGAGCAAAGGATTTGGTAGGAAATATTGTAGAAATTCCTATCGAGGATATCTATCCTAATGCCAACCAACCGAGAACTCATTTTGATGAAAAGGCATTGCAGGAACTTGCCGAATCCATAAAGGTTTTGGGGATTATACAACCCATAACGGTAAGAAAAGATGGAGCTAAATTTGAGATTATTTCTGGGGAAAGAAGATACCGTGCCTCCAAAATGGCTGGTCTAAAAGAAATCCCTGCCTATGTAAGGCTGGTAAATGACCAAGAACTGCTGGAAATGGCTTTGGTGGAAAACATTCAGAGAGAAGACTTAGACGCCATAGAAGTAGCCCTTACCTATCAGAGATTATTGGAAGAAATCGGTCTTACGCAGGAAGCCCTCAGCCAGCGTGTAGGGAAAGAGAGAAGTACAATCACCAACTCTATCCGACTTCTAAAACTAAACCCAGATGTTCAGCAGGCGATCCGAAATGGTAACATTTCCGCTGGACACGGAAGAGCGATTTTAAGTTTAGAAAATCCTGAAGACCAGCAGGCTTTATTCAAACAAATTGTAAACAACAGACTAAGTGTAAGACAGGCGGAAGAAGCTGCGAAACATTTCAAAAGTCCAAAAGAAATTTCTATTTCCAAGGAGCCAAAAACCCTTCCGAACAACCTTCGCAGAGCTGAAAAAACCCTTGCTGATGCTCTGGCACTAAAAGTAGAAATAAAATCTTCTGCAAAGGGAGACAAAGGGAAAATAGTCCTTAACTTTGACAATGAAGAAGAATTAGAGAAAATCCTCTCTTATTTTAACTAAATCAAATGAAAAAATTATTAGGTTTTATATTCGTGTTTATTTCTTATTTTTTCTTTGCTCAAGAAGCAGAGAAGAAAGACTCGGTGCGGCGGGTAGAAAACGAAATAATCACAGATATAGAACTACTCCCTCAGACAACCTCTTATTCTGGGCTCAGCCCTACCAAAGCGG
>CAUQOP010000104.1:0-4333 GCA_963519505.1 uncultured Flavobacteriaceae bacterium
GCTTTATACTCATCATATTTATAGAAAGGGAAATATCTTTCTCCTCCGAAACCATCCCCAAAAATAAGAATACTCCCGCCAAAATAGGTGTATTTTTCTAATAAAAGACTGTTATTTTTTTTGTCTAAACCTATTCTCAGCTTATCAATATTAGAACTAGAATAAACTAAAGGAATATAAATATCTTGGTTCGAAAAAGTAATTTCTAAACTTTTTTTCTTTCGTTTTCCTGTAAAAGTCTTATTTTCAACGATAAGGCTGTCATTCTTTAAAATAGGATAAGTGAGATGCACCTTATTCGGTTCTTCAAATTTCACATCTACATAGTAGGTAGCCTGTATATTTCCATCCATATTAAACAATCTTAGCAAATGCGCTTTTCGCCGATAGGTATCTCTTCCCAGCTCCAAATCAGACTTGGCATAATACCTGCCATCAAGCTTGCTCAAATCGTCTATTTTAGCAAAATAAGAAGTGAAAAAAGAAGGCGTACACGATACTAACATCAAACCCAATAAGGCAAAAATAATATCCTTTTTCATGATATATAAATATAATACAGAACAAAAATAATAAAAACCACCCAAAAAACTGGATGGTTTTTCTATTATAAGCTACTTTTAATTTTTTCTACAATTATAGAATAATTAGCCTTTAATCTTGTTTTGAAATCCTTTAAAAATTCTGTTTTATTTTTTTCTTTATTATTTAGAGTTTTACTTTCCTCATCATACACCTGATAATCAGCCTTAATAGGCTTTTCAGGATAGATAAGACTTTCTTTCCGTGGAGTAATAGGATATTCTAATTTATCTGTTTTCACTATATAATATAGAAATTGTATATTGTTATAATATCTCATCATTTTCTTATTCCCTTTATGACTTAATATTCCAAAGTCAAAATCATTCCCAAAAGTGTTTTTTAAAGGATCTAAAGTATGATACATATTTTGAGACCTGATAATAATCAATGCCTCTATTCCATTCTGCTTACAATATTCATTTAATTTTTTTTCAATTCTTTTGTTTCCATATCTTGAGTCAAAATAGTTAAGTTCTGAAAAATCAAAATTATCAAGTTTTTTCAAATCTAATTTACTTTCTTGTCCCAAGGAATCAATATATGGGCTAATATTATAACCCAAATTTTCTATATTCAGAGCATGATAATTCCAAAATCCTTTTAGATGAGCATGCTTTAATTCTGAATTGTAATTTTCTACGACACCTACCTTTTGAGCAAAAATATTTAAAAATATACTTGTAGAAAGTAATACTAATAAGGAAAAAAGTTTTTTAATCATTTCTTTTATTTTTTATTGACAAAGGTAATCTATTCATATCAAATAAAAAAGAGGGAATATCTAATTCCCTCTCTCTTTTAATATACTCATTACATCATTCCTGGCATACCGCCTCCCATTGGTGGCATTGGTGGTTCAAGTTTTGGGATTTCTGTGATGACACACTCGGTAGTAAGAAGCATGCCTGCTACAGATGCCGCGTTTTCTAGGGCTACACGGGTTACCTTCGTAGGGTCTATGATTCCTGCTTCCAGCATGTTTACAAACTCATCCGTTTTTGCATTGTATCCGAAATCTGCCTTGCCTTCTGATACTTTCGCTACGATTACAGAGCCCTCGCCGCCTGCATTCGCTACGATTTGTCTTAGTGGCTCTTCTATCGCTCTTTTCACGATTTTGATACCTGTGTTTTCATCTTGGTTCACTCCGTGAAGATTATTCAGAGATTCTATCGCTCTTACAAGGGCAACTCCTCCTCCTGCTACGATACCTTCTTCTACAGCGGCTCTCGTTGCATGCAGGGCATCATCTACTCGGTCTTTTTTCTCTTTCATCTCCACTTCAGAAGCAGCACCTACATAGAGCACAGCTACACCACCTGCCAATTTGGCCAATCTTTCTTGAAGTTTTTCTTTGTCATAGTCAGAAGTTGTAGATTCTAACTGCGCTTTGATTTGGTTTACTCTCGCTTTGATTTGGGCATCATCTCCAGCTCCATTTACGATAGTCGTATTATCTTTGTCAATTACTACTTTTTCTGCCTTACCAAGAAGCTCGATAGAAGCATTTTCCATAGTGAAACCTCTTTCTTCAGAAATCACCTGTCCGCCTGTAAGGATAGCTATATCTTCTAGCATAGCTTTTCTTCTGTCACCGAAACCAGGCGCTTTCACAGCAGCGATTTTAAGCGAACCTCTTAGTTTATTCACAACCAAAGTTGCCAAAGCCTCGCCTTCTACTTCTTCGGAAATAATCAATAAAGATTTTCCCTGCTGAGCCACAGGCTCTAAAACTGGAAGCAGCTCCTTCATAGAAGAGATTTTTTTCTCTACTAAAAGAATGTATGGGTTGTCCAATTCTGCCACCATTTTATCTGGATTAGTCACGAAATATGGCGACTGGTAACCTCTGTCAAACTGCATACCTTCCACCACATCTACGGTAGTGTCTATTCCTTTCGCTTCTTCCACAGTGATTACACCTTCTTTACCAACTTTCGCGAAAGCATCAGCGATAAGCCCACCGATGGTTTCATCATTGTTAGCAGAAACAGAAGCTACTTGCTTGATTTTATCATTATTATCTCCTACTTGCTGAGACTGAGATTTTAGGTTTTCTACCACTGCAGAAACAGCCTTGTCAATTCCTCTTTTTAGGTCCATTGGGTTTGCTCCTGCTGCCACATTTTTCAGCCCTTCTCTCACGATAGCCTGAGCCAAAACAGTAGCCGTAGTTGTTCCATCTCCTGCGATGTCATTGGTTTTAGAAGCTACTTCTTTTACCATCTGAGCACCCATGTTTTCTACTTTGTCTTCCAGCTCGATTTCTTTCGCTACAGAAACTCCGTCTTTGGTCACATGCGGAGCGCCGAAAGATTTCTCAATCACTACATTTCGCCCTTTAGGCCCTAATGTCACTTTTACTGCATTCGCCAATGCATCTACACCTCTTTTTAATGCGTCTCTTGATTCAATATCAAATTTAATTTCTTTTGCCATTTTTTTAAATTATATTTTAAAGCTATTTTTTTAAACAATACTTAACAAAAATTCTATCATCTCTGGATTTCTGTGGTCAAAAATAAGTGGTTTTCTCTCATCCATCTGGCTGATTATTTCTCTATCCTCCGCTGAAAGCTGAAAATCAAAAATATCAATATTTTGTGCCATTCTGTCTTTGTTAGCGGATTTCGGAATAAGAATTATATCATTTTCAAATAAATAGCGAAGTGCTACTTGCGCTACTGATTTTCCATATTTCTCACCGATTTTTTTCAGTACAGGATTATTGAAAAAATCATTTTTTCCCTCTGCAAGAGGTCCCCAAGACATCAGTTTGGTATCGTGTTTTTTCATAATTTCCTGCAACTCTCTCTGCTGGTGGAAAACATGAGTTTCTACCTGATTAACAGCTGGTTTTACCTCAGCGAAATGAGCCAAATCCAAATATCTGTCTGCATAAAAATTACTTACACCTATCGCGCAGATTTTTCCTTCTTTATAGGCTTCTTCCATTGCTCTATATGCTCCGTAATAGTCATTTATAGGCTGATGAATAAGCAATAAATCTATGTAATCTGTTTGTAATTTTTCCAAAGATTTGTCAATGGATAATTTCGCTTTTTCATACCCGAAATTACTTGCCCATATCTTTGTAGTGAGAAAAAATTCTTTCCTATCAATACCACTTTTTTTAACTGCATTTCCTACACCCTCTTCATTTTGGTAGATTTGAGCCGTATCAATGGAGCGGTATCCTACTGAGATAGCATCAGAAACACATCGCTCACATTCTTCTGGCGAAACCTGAAACACCCCATATCCTAACTGTGGCATTTCTACACCATTATTTAAAGTTATTTTTTTCATATTTTTATTTTGAATTTTGTTTTAAACTATCATCTTTTATGCAATTTGGACAATTCTACATTTTTCGCAGAGTGGATAGGATTCCACAAAGTTTTTGATTTTTTCCTTCGCTTCTGCAAAACTTCCATTGATGTAGAAATATAGAGCCGTCTCGGTGCTTCCCTCAAAATAAGAAGTCACCACTATCTCATCGTTTAGTGCTTCTTCAATATTTTTATAAACCTCGTTAATATCACAGTTCTGATAAACCTCCTCTGGCAGGTCTGTTCCGTTAATATAAATTGCCAATCCTTCTGCAGTTCCTACTTCTTGGGAAAAATCTTCGCCATATAGTTTAGAACCTTTCGGGATTCCGATTTCTTCTAGTTTGTGTAGTAACTCCTTCACGGCTTCAGGACTATTGAGTTCCAGCTCAATATCACAATACTCCACCTCTCCA
>CAUQOP010000105.1:0-4318 GCA_963519505.1 uncultured Flavobacteriaceae bacterium
GTACAAGGAATGACCATAGAAACCATTACTTTAGCTGCAAAAGGTGGAAAAACATCCGTAGAGATGAAAATGATGGGACAGAGTATGCAGAAAATCGTTTTTGATGGAAAGGACGGCTACATCATGGCACAAGGACAAAAACAGCCTCTACCAGCAGAACTAAAAGAAGAGTTGGCTGCAAATAAAGAAATCTTCCCAGAACTGACTTTCAATGCTAAAAATACGACATTAAGAGGCATTGAAAATGTGAACGGAGAAGAAGTTTATGCGATAAAAAAAGGAAACAAGACTTACTTCTACAGTGTAAAAACTGGGCTAAAAGTAGGTGAATCTCAAACACAGAAAATGCAAGGACAAGAAGTCATAGTTCCTACTTACTACTCCGATTACAAGGAGGTTTCTGGAGTGAAGCTTCCTTTCAAAATCAGCCAAAATATGGGTGGTATAGAAATGAACTCTGATGTAAAGTCCTACGAAATCAATAAAGCAACGGATAAAGATTTTAAATAATCATCCACATCAATTAACAACCAGCCCTCTTTTGAGGGCTGGTTTGTTTTTTTTACTTAAAATAAATACTTTGATGATGTAATTTGTGAATTTAATAATGTATCTATTTACAATTATTTATCATTAAATTTGATGATGAATTTGCACAGTTCAAAAAAAAGCAATAGTTTTGCAAACTAATTAAATAAATATTTCAACATTATGAATCATTATGAAACTGTTTTCATTTTAACTCCCGTTCTATCTGATTCTCAGGTGGAGGAAGCAGTGAGAAAATTTGAAGACCTTTTAAAGGAGCACAATTGTGAAATTGTAGCAAAAGAAAACTGGGGACTTAGAAAATTAGCTTACCCTATCCAATTAAAGAAAAATGGATTCTACACTTTGATAGAATTCAAAGGAGAAGGAGCAGTAGTGGCTGACCTAGAATTAGCTTTCAAGAGAGATGAAAGAGTAATCCGTTACCTTACTACTAAACTTGACAAACACGCAGTAGAATACGCTGTTACAAGAAGAGCTAAACTAAAATCTCAAAAAGCTTAATTTATTAACCCTTTAAAAATTTATTCAAATGGCAATAGATGAAATGGCACAACAAGCCGCAGCAGGAGGAGAATCTGAAGTAAAATTCCTTACTCCGCTGGATATCAATACTAAATCTGATAAAAAATACTGTAGATTTAGAAAATACGGAATCAAATATGTGGATTACAAGGATACTAACTTCCTTCTACAATTCGTAAACGAACAAGGTAAAATTTTACCAAGAAGATACACAGGAACTTCTTTAAAATACCAAAGAAAAGTTTCTGCAGCTATTAAGAGAGCAAGACACCTTGCATTAATGCCTTATGTTGCTGATTTATTAAAATAATTCTAACGCAAAACGGACAACAACAAAATGGAAATCATTCTAAAAAAAGATGTAGAGAATTTAGGACTTGAATTCGATACAGTATCAGTAAAACCAGGTTATGCTAGAAACTTCCTTATTCCACAAGGATTAGCAGTTTTGGCAACACCTAAAAACAGAGCAGAACTTGCTGCTACACTAGAAGCAAGAAAAGAAGAAGAAGCTAAACTAATCGCTGCTGCTAAAAGCATCGTAGAACAATTGAAAAAAACTACTGTTTCTATCGCTGCTAAAGTAGGTGCTGGAGATAGATTATTCGGTTCTATCAACAATATCAACCTAGCTGAAGCTCTTGCAAACGCTGGAGTAAATGTTGATAAAAAATATATCAGAATCCCTGGTAACTCTATCAAGAGATTAGGTAAATTCTCTGCTAAAATCAGACTTCACAGAGATGTAGAGCATGAATACGAATTTGATGTAGTATCTGATGCTCCTGCAGCTCCTGCTAAAAAAGAAGAAGCTAAATCTGAAGAAGCTTAGTTTCTGACTTTTATAAAATAAAAAACCTCTTTTTTAGAAAGAGGTTTTTTTTATTTTAATATCCTTTATGAATGTATCTTATCAATTTTATTCCTAAATCTGTCCAAACAATTTTAGGATTGGCATTTCTTTGAATATGTAAATCCGCCAAGTTGATTTCATCTAAAATAAGTTCAATATTTGCTCCTTGGATGTATGTAGAAAAGGCATCCCAGTTAAAATTATTTTTAGTTAGTTTCTTATAAACCAACTCTTCTGCTCCATAATTTTGAATCAGAGCCAGACGAAACATTTCTAAACAATAATTCAAAAAATCCTTCTGTCTATCTCTATTCCACTCGGATATTGCGCGTGCCCAATGGATAATTTCCCGCAGAACGACTGGCTTTTTCTTCGCCTGAAAAGCATTTCTCACCCAAGTGATGAATAACTCCTCAAAATCATCATCTACTCCGCCTTTTTCGGCTATTTTTTTAGCAATATTAAAATTCCCCTGCGACTGATAGGCTATTTCTCTTGCCTGTTCTTCAGAGATTTCATAACGGCTGAGCAGTGCGTTTTGGATATTTTCGTCCTCTATTCTAGGAACTTCTATTATCTGGCAACGGGACAAAATGGTTTGTAAAATATTTTCTACACTATTGGTTAATAGAAAAATTTTTATTTTTTCTGGCGGTTCTTCCAAAAACTTCAAAAATTTATTCGCTGCCGAAGGATTCATCTTATCTATTCCCCATACGATAAGGATTTTCGTTCCTCCTTCATAGCTTTTTAGGCTAAAAATCTTTCCCCACTCTTCCACCTCATCCACAGAGATAAGCAGTAGTTTATTCGCGTCTAAAATCTCTCCCCATTCATGAATAGATGCATAAGGATTAGCCAAAATCATCTCCC
Source organism: uncultured Flavobacteriaceae bacterium (assembly GCA_963519505.1). Lineage (GTDB taxonomy): Bacteria > Bacteroidota > Bacteroidia > Flavobacteriales > Weeksellaceae > JABCPE02. The sequence goes on from CAUQOP010000105.1 coordinate 2,801, forward strand.
GCCATTCCTGAAAAAAGTTTCTACTCAGCGAGTTATTATTTTTAGTAAAAACAGGAAAACTAAAATGCAAATCAATATGGTTAAGCGTTTCCACCTTTGGAGCAGAATGTTCATTTTCTCTTCTAAAAAGCTCCTGTACATAGGCTAAAACCAAAGGAAGCCCGCCATAGCCTTCCTCTCCTACAAATAACTGAGCGTGAGCCACTCGGTCTTTATTGATGGAATCTTGGAGAATTTCTATCAGTTTTTTTTGTCCTATTATTTGAGTCCAATTCATAGCCCAAAGATAGTATTTTTGGAGAAAATTTTTCTATTTTAACAGAAATAACATATTTTAACATTAAATAAATTTTTGAGTTTCATTATTAATTAAGATATTTGCAATATTTTAAAAATAAAGAATGAAGAAAATTGTCGTTTCAATTTTTGTGGCAGCATTAGGTTCACACGCAGCAGCTCAGAATATCGGTAACTCTCCTTATGCAGCTTACGGAATCGGAGATATCAAATATGATAACTCTGTGGAAACTCGGTCTATGGGTGGGATTTCTGCAGCTTATGTTTGGGATTTTAACAATCAATTTAATTTTCAAAACCCTGCAGCAAACCAGAATTTGGAAATCACTTCCCTAAGATTTCATGGGACTAACGAAAACCAATATTTCAAATCTGGATATAATGGGAATAAATATGGTAAACATTCCTCCTATCTTTCAGGAATTTCCTTAGCTTTTCCTCTTTCTAAAAAGGTAAAATTAGGGATAGGATATCAGCCATATAGTTCAAAAGATTACAGCATCACACAGAGTACATCTCTTCCAGATGGAACTGCTGGTGTTCAAAATTTCCATGGTGATGGTGGTATCAATCTCGTTCAGCTTGGAGTTGGGTATTCCATTACACCTAGCTTTTCGGTAGGTTTGTCCAATAATCTATATTTTGGACGAATTTCTGATGTTCAGGAAACAGCCTATGAAAACACTACTTTGATAAGCAATATAGAAAATGAATCAAGTGTTACTAGTTTTAATTTCACATTAGGTTCTGTTTATCAGAAAAAACTTAAAAATAATAAAAAGCTGACTCTTGGGGCTTCTTATACTTTTGGGAATACCTCGGATTTTAAATCAACTTACACAAACAGCACCTATTATCTAAATGGGACTACTAAGTCTAATGAAGACATTGTAGCACAAGAGTCCAAAAATACAAACAACACTATTCCTCAGAAATTATCTCTCGGTGTAGGATTTGGGCATGATGCTAAATGGTTCGTTTCTGGGCAGTTTGATTACAAAAGTGGAAAAAACACAGAATCTCTACGCTATCTGTCTTACAGCTATGACAATGCTTACAGAGTATCTGTAGGAGGCTGGTATCTTCCTAACTATAATAATTTTAGAAATTATTTTTCAAGAGTTACTTACCGTTATGGGGCTTTCTACGAGAAAGGAAACCTGAAAATCAACGGACATAATATCAACAAGTATGGTATTGCGCTGGGGGCTTCTTTCCCTT
>CAUQOP010000106.1:0-4254 GCA_963519505.1 uncultured Flavobacteriaceae bacterium
GTCATGGACAGCGTGGAGAATATTCGTTTTCATAAGACTTTCCTCGCGATTGAGTGGCTTATGAACATCATTTTTACGGCAGAATATGTGGTTCGGATAATGGTTGTTAAAAACAAGAAAGACTATATATTCAGTATGATGGGGGTTATAGACTTTCTTTCTATCCTGCCGTTTTATATTGGTATTTTTACTCCTGAAGCTAAATACCTGATGATTATCAGGTTGTTCCGATTGCTTAGGGTGTTTAGAATCTTGAATATGATGGACTATATGGATGATGGGCATTATATCTTGGAGTCACTCAGAAGCAGTTCTAGAAAAATTTATATTTTTCTGATGTTCATTACCATCATTGTGGTGGTTTTAGGAGCGCTTATGCATATTATAGAGGGCGGGAAAAATGGTTTTCATAATATTCCTGTGAGTATCTACTGGGCGGTGGTCACTATCACTACGGTGGGGTATGGGGATATTTCTCCCGCTACGCCACTGGGGAAAATGCTTTCAGTGGTTCTTATGCTTTGTGGTTATAGCATTATAGCTGTGCCAACTGGGATTGTTTCATCTCAGATGAGAGAATGTATGAACAAAGCGAAGAAACTGTGTGACTGCTGTGGAAATATTGATAATGATGGTGATGCTAGATATTGTAAGCAGTGCGGACATAAAATAGTAGAAGAATCTTCCTGATTTAGGGAGATTTTTTTATTATGAAATCTGATTTTAGAATTTTAGATAAGGTTTTTTTGAGGCTTGTGATTATTTTCTTTTTTAAAGATTAAAAACAACTAATGTTAAAGTTTTTGTAAAACTGTGATAGAAAACATAAAAATACTTAATAAATTTCATATATTTGTGCGAATTAAAAAACAAAAACGGATAATGGGACTATTTAATGTATTCACGAAAGAGATAGCGATTGACTTAGGAACAGCTAATACCCTAATTATACATAACAACAAAATCGTAGTAGATCAGCCGTCTATCGTAGCGGTAGAGCGTAACACAGGAAAGATTATAGCAGTAGGAGACAGAGCAAAACACATGCAGGGTAAAACCCATGAGGAAATAAAGACAATCCGTCCTTTGAAAGATGGAGTTATCGCTGATTTCCAAGCTTCTGAAAGCATGATTAAGGAATTTATTAAACAAGTTCCAGGAATAAGAGGGAGAGTTTTTCAGCCAGCTCTTAGAATTGTTGTTTGTATCCCTTCTGGAATTACAGAGGTCGAGATTAGAGCGGTTAAGGATTCTCTTCAGAAAGTTCATGCTAAGGAAATTAGACTTATCTATGAACCGATGGCAGCAGCGATAGGTGTAGGGATAGATATTCAGAAACCAGAAGGAAATATGGTGATAGATATAGGAGGGGGTACTACGGAGATTGCGGTGATTGCGCTTGGAGGGATAGTTTGTGACAAGTCTGTTAAAATCGCAGGAGATGTATTTACAGATGATATTGCCTATTATCTAAGAACCAACCACAACTTGTATATCGGAGAAAAAACAGCAGAGAGAATAAAAATAGAAGTAGGAGCAGCAATGGAGGAACTAGATGTAGAGGTGGATGATATTTCTGTACAGGGTAGAGACCTTATCACAGGAAAACCAAAAGAAATCATGATAGGCTATAAGGAAGTTGCTATAGCATTAAATAACTCAATATCTAGAATAGAAGATGCGGTGATGGAGACCCTTTCCATGACTCCGCCTGAACTTGCAGCAGATATTTGGAAAACAGGTATATATCTTGCAGGGGGAGGAGCTCTGTTGCGTGGTCTTAGCGATAGAATACACAAAAAAACAGGGCTTCCTGTATTCGTAGCCGAAGATCCTTTGAGAGCCGTAGTAAGAGGAACAGGGATAGCACTGAAAAACATAGATAAGTTTAAGTTTTTGATTAGATAAGTGCCTTAGTCAAGATGTTGTCTTTTGTATGGAGGTTTTTGGAGAGGAACAGTCTTGGTACTTTTTTCGTTTTTCTCCAGTTGGTGTCAGTAGTTCTTATTTTTAGTAGGAACTCCATGCAGCGTTCTTTTGTAGCGGCACATGCATCAGCTTTTAATGCCTTTGTGTCTGGTTACATAGATGAGGGGGCAAGTTATTTCAGGCTGAAACAAGTAAATGAAGACCTGACCGCTCAGAATAAAATGCTCATGCAGCAGCTGTATGGTAAGAAAAAATCTACCGAAGCCAAATTTGTCCATGTGGACAATACTCTTACAGAAGGGCAGTCTTACTCTGTGATGGATGCAGAAATTATCCAAAACAGTATAAATAGAAATAATAATTATTTCACGATTAACAGAGGAAGAAACCACGGCGTGGAGCCTCAGATGGGAGTGATAGCTCCGCAGGGAATAGCGGGGATAGTTATCAATACAACGGCCAACTATGCTTTGGTTCAGTCTGTTTTGAGTGTAAATAATATTAAAATAAACACATCTCTAAAAAAATCTGATTTTTTCGGGACTTTGACTTGGGATGGAGAAGATACACGAGTAATGCACCTAAAAGATATTCCTAAATATGTTTCTGTAAAAGTGGGAGATACCGTAATTACAGATGGTAAATCATCTATTTTCCCAAAAGGAATCATGATAGGAAGAGTGGCTGGTTATGATGTAGATAGTAAAACAGGGTACTGGGATATTTCTGTGGAGCTGAGCCAGAATATGGGACAGGTGCAGAAAGTTTTTGTGGTGAAAAACCTCAAAAAAACAGAACTAGAAGAGATAAAAGAGATTTTAGATGCTGCTGTAAAGGAAAATGATTAGTAGAAATATTTTGACGGATATTTTATTCATTGTAGTATTGGTAATATTACAAGTTTTTTTGTTGAATAGAATCCTCATTATGGGCAAGTATCCGCCAATTGTCTATCCCATCTATGTGATGTTTTATCCTTTTTATAGGGATAAATTTCAGTTTTTAGGAACGAGTTTCCTGCTGGGGTTAGGAATGGATATGTTTTTGGGAACTTGGGGAATCAATGCCTTTGCGACTACATTGATAGCTTTTGTAAGAACCGTTATATTTAGGTCTTCGTCGGATTCTACATCAGATTTTTTCTCTTTTGAATCTTTGCAGTGGACACAGTTTCTGGGTTTTATTCTTACTAATCTTTTTTTACACCAGTTTTTAGTTCAGTTTATAGAGTATTTTAAGTTAAGCAGAGCATTAGATGTGCTTATCAATATTTCTATAACCACTGCATATTCGTTTGTTTTTGTTTTATTTTATGTTTTAATATTTAAAATCAAGCAGAGAGTTTGAGACCATATTTTAAAATTCTAATTTCCCTAGGGCTTATTGCTGTGATATTTGTCGCCAGACTAGCTTATTTACAGCTGTTTACGGATAGATATGCTCTCAACGCAGCCAATACATCTATCAAGATAGAATATATCATCCCTCAGCGTGGGGCTATTTTTGATAGAAATTCCAAATTGCTAGTAGGAAACCAGCCCGCCTATGAAATATCCTATACAGAAGCTTTGATGAAACCTGATTTTGATATATTGGGCTTTTGTAAGTTGATGAATATCACCGAGGCAGATTATAATCATAAAATGAAGAAGATAAAGGCAGATAAGTATTTTTCTAAATTTACTCCGATGACTTTTATGAAAGATTTGAGCAGGGAAGATGTGGCGAGAATTCAAGAAATTATATTTAAATATCCAGCGTTTTCGGTTGTTTCCAGACCACAGAGAAAATATGAAGTTTCTACTTCGGGGAACTTGCTCGGGTATACCAACCAAGTAAATGCAGCTTACATCAAAAAAGACTCTCTATATTATCTTCCTGGAGATATAGCGGGGATGAGCGGTATAGAAAAGGCCTATGAAAAGGTGCTCCGAGGCAAAAAAGGAATGAAATATATTCAGAAAGATATCAAACTTCGGAATATAGGTTCATATAAAAACGGGGAACTAGATAAGGAGATGATTTCTGGGAAAGATTTGGTTTTGACAATAGACTACGACCTCCAAAGAATGGCTCAGGAAATGCTGGTAAATAAGCGAGGCGCAATAGTAGCGATAGACCCAAATAACGGCGAAATCCTAGCAATGGCCACAGGGCCAGATATAGATCCAAACTTATTCACAGGACCAGAAAAAACAAAAAATCTATACCGCCTACAGATGGATAGTATGAATAAGCCGATGTTTGACCGCTCTATTCAAGCGGCTTATCCACCAGGTTCTACTTTTAAACTTGTTACAGCGCTTTCCGCTATGCAGATGGGCG
>CAUQOP010000107.1:0-4254 GCA_963519505.1 uncultured Flavobacteriaceae bacterium
CTATAAAGGCATCAAAAATATTAATCTTTTTATAAACGCCTCCCAGCACGATAAGCAGGAAAATCAACAAAATCAATCCATTAGAAATCAGCTTACTCACGCCGTCCAGCTCTTCTTTATTAAGTTTTACCAAGAAGAAAACCATCGCTCCTACAATGGCAGAAATCCCACCAATATACGCTAACAACACGGGCTGAAACAGATTGATTTTCTGCCTAATAGACACTATTATCATCGCTGCCATCGTTGCACAAAAAGTAGCAATCATCGTAGGCAAAAAGATATCGGTAGGCGTTGCAGAATTGAGAGAAGACCTTGTCGCTATGATACTCACAGGAATCAGCGTAAGTCCGCTGGCATGAAGACAAAGAAACATAATCTGGGCATTGGTCGCCTTTTCTTTATCTGGGTTTAAACTTTGCAGACTGTCCATGGCTTTTAGTCCAAATGGTGTGGCTGCATTATCCAGCCCCAAGAGATTAGCACTGAAATTCAGCATCATAAGCCCAAAAGAAGGATGCCCTCTGGGAACTTCTGGAAAAAGTTTAGAAAAAAACGGCTGGATGATTCGGCTCAAAAGATTGATTCCGCCCGCTCTCTCGGCAATGCTCATAAAGCCCATAAACAAAGTCATAATCCCTATAAGCCCCAAGCTAATCTCCACCGCTGTCTGCGCCGTGCCTATCACCCCGCTCGCCTCCTGAACTCTGTATATTCTTACTTTGTCAGTATCTTGATTTTGATAATGGATTTTATCTTTTATTACTAATTTTTCTTGTTTTAGTTTTTCGGAAATTTCAAACGGAATATCAGCCAATGGCTTGGTTGCAATAGCTACCGTATCGCCGCCTTTGCCCACTACCATATCATTATAAATGGCTTTATAATTATCCGAAAAAAGATATTTGAAACTTGCCACCGCAATAGCGATGATGATAAACATACTCCAGATTCTACTCAATACCATGTTTTTGATTTTGTGGCTGTAAATATAGAGATTTTAAAAAAAATTTGTTTTTATTTTTAACCTTTTATGATTTTTATCATCTAAAAGAATATTAACACTAAAAAGTTTTTTATGTCACATATTGAAATAACAAGGATTTTTGGGAAGAAAACCATCGGTTTGACCTTCTTTTTGGGAGCGGCAGTAATGATGAACGCCCAAGAAAAACAAAGCATTAAAGGAAAAATCACTGACCAAAATGGTGCAGTCGTGCCTTATGCTTCCATAGAATTTAATAATAAAACTAATGCTGCGCTGAGTGATGCCTCAATGTCAGATGACAGTGGTAGTTTTGCTCTGAATTTGGCGAATGGCAATTATCAAGTTGTAATTGATGCAGTTAATTTCAAAAGAAAAACCTACGAAATAGAAATCCAAGGCGCTTCTAACCTTGGGAATATTGTCCTAGAACCAGAAACCAGTAAAACTGCAAACAATTCAAAATCAAGCAGTAACGAAAAACAAATCTCTGAAGTAGTCATCACTGCGAAAAGTTCTGCACCTTATAAAGTGGAACTTGACAAAAAAACCTACAATGTAGGACAGGATATCTCCTCAAAAGGAGGAACTCTGCATGATGTACTGAACAATGTCCCTTCGGTAAGCGTGGAGACTGACGGCTCTGTGTCTATGAGAGGAAATTCTAATGTAAAATTCCTTATCAATGGGAAACCTTCTTCCGTGCTGGGAATTACTGATGATATCAGCGCTGCGCTGAAAAGTATCCCTGCCGACCAAATTGACAGAATAGAAATCATTTCTAACCCTTCTTCAAAATTCGAAGCTGAAGGAACAGCAGGGATTCTCAATATCATTCTGAAAAAAACTTCTTCATTGGGCTTTAATGGGTCAGTGAACGGAAGCCTTGGCTACAATCCAGCTACAAGACTGAATACCAATCTTTCTTGGAACTACGGAAAATGGACTTGGTTCGTAAATGGAGGAGGCGGATATATGAAAAATAAATCCAACAACTACTCAGATATTTTGTATAAAAATACAGGAGAAAGCCTGACTACCAGCAGTGAAAACAAGCCTGAAATGAAAAACTACAATTTCAACACAGGTTTTACTTACAGCATTTCAGATAAAACTTCGGTAAATGCTTCATTCTCTGCTAATAGAATGCTGATGGACGGTTTCAACCTTCAGCAAAACACCTCTTCTCTCACAGGAAGCACATACAGAAAATCTGATGGACTTGATGAAAACAAAAGCATACAAGTAGATGCAGGAATAGAGCATAAATTCAATAACAAAGGGCATATGCTAGAGCTGAGTGGTAGCTTCCAAAATACAAGCAACGACTCAGAAAGTAATATTTTTGATAATAGAAACACCTCTCATACTCTTTATCAATACCTAAATGTGGCTGATTTTTCTAGAAAAACTTGGATAGGGAAACTAGACTACGAACTGCCTATTGGCGAAAACTCTAAAATAGAAGCGGGTGCTAGATATGACTATAATAATAATGATATCAATAACTCTTACCAAGGGCTTTCGGGAGGAAGTTTCATCACATTTGATGATGTTACTGGGAAAAATAACTACACAGAACAGCTTTTGGCTTTCTATGCCCAGTTCAAGAGTAAAATCGGAAAATTCGGATATCAGCTTGGTGTAAGAAATGAAAATATCAATATTGATATTGAAGCGAATAACAACCTTACTGGACTTTCTACAAAAAGCAAAAAATACAATGAGTTTTTCCCTTCTGTGTTCTTAAGCTATGATATCACAGAAAAGAGCCAGTTCTCACTAAATTATTCAAGAAGAATAAAAAGACCTAAATCTTGGGAAATCATTCCTGTGATGAGAATCAGTGGCGACCCAAATAGATTTATGGGAAATTCTGACCTCAATCCATCTTTTGTTAATTCATTTGAGTTCAGTTACAATTATTCCAGAGCAAAATGGAATATCAACCCTACGCTCTATTACCAAAGAACCACTGATGACATCAGTTCCATCACAGAGGAGCAGACCTATACCAACCCTGTTACAGGACAAGCGACAGAGTATATCCTTTCCAGACCTTTCAATTTAGGAACGGAGGATAGATATGGTCTAGACCTTAGCTACAGCATAAGTCCTACCAGCTGGTTTAGAGTGTATGGTAATGTCAATCTTTACCGATACAAAAACGAAATGACTTATAATAACTCTACGATTATAAACGAAGGAAACAACCTAAAAGCAAAACTTACCTCAGCGTTTAAAATCAATAAAACTACGAATTTACAGCTTCAGGGAGATTTCCGCAGCGGACATAGAGATTATAATACAGAGAAAAAGAATACCTATGCTCTAAACATCGGTATCAGCAAGAATATCTGGAATAATACAGGAACTATCAGTTTCAGTGTTCAAGATGTTTTCAACTCTAGAAAAATGAGAACTTACACAGACTCAGATACTTTCACGAGATATAATGAAATGCAGATGATGCCAAGACAATTCTTGCTTTCGTTCTCTTACAGATTCAAAAGTGGAAATGCCACAGAAAGCAAACCGCAGAGAAATCGATAGATGCAAGATCAAAACACTGATGACCTAAGCAGCGCTGGGTACAACTAGACATCTTTTTATCAATTATAGTTTTTACCACATCGGTACTTCGGTACTGGTGTGGTTTTTATTTATATTTAAGTTTTAAAACAAAAAAAGAGAGACCGATAAACAGCCTCTCTCATTTCTAATTCTGTAATTTCTCCCCAAAACTAAGGTCTCCCGCATCGCCCAGCCCTGGCGTAATGTAGCCCTTGGAAGTCAGCTCCTCATCTATCGCCCCTATCCAGATCTGCGCTTCTGGGTAAGCCGTTCTGATGGCCTCTGCCCCCTGTCTGCTGGCAATAGCCGCCACAATGTGTATCTGCGAAGGCTTTCCGTGGGTAAGCAGGTCTTTCAGGGCTTCTATCAGACTGGCACCTGTTGCCAGCATAGGATCTGCCACGATGAGCGGTCTTCCCTCTATATTAGGGCAAGTAAGGTAATCTTGTTTGATGGAAAAATAATCGTTCATATCGTGTTTTCTATACGCTGCCACAAAACCGCAGTCTGCCTTGTCAAAATAGTTCAAAACTCCCTGAAACAGCGGAACTCCAGCTCTCAAAATCGTGGTAATCACAGGCTGAACAGCGATTTCTTTCACTTTGATTTTATCCAAAGGCGTAGTAATTTCCATCTCTTTGTAATCCAATTTTTTACTAATTTCAAAGGCTGCGATTTCGCCTATTCTTTCCATA
>CAUQOP010000108.1:0-4176 GCA_963519505.1 uncultured Flavobacteriaceae bacterium
ATTTTAATCAGCGATGGGGAAGACAATGAAGGAAACCACGATGCGGCAGTGAATTTAGCCCAGAAAAATAATATTGTGGTGACCAGCGTGGGAATAGGCACAGAGGAAGGCGGTGCGATACCAGAGCTTCAGTTTAACCTTTATCAAGATTATAAAAAAGATGAGGATGGGAATACGGTTATTACCAAAAGAGAAACGCAGGCTCTCAAAACTATTTCCGAAAAAACGGGAGGGGTGTATATAGATGGAAATAGCGTAGAAAGGGCAGCGAGTGAGATTATAAAAGATATAAAATCAAGTCAAAAAGATGGCGGTAAAGCCAGTAAAATAAGCATTCTCAATAAGGAGCATTATTATCAGTGGTTTTTGGTTGGGGCTTTGGTTTTACTTTTTCTGATATATTTTTTGAATCCCAGAAGAGATTTGAATATATAATGTAAATACCTAATTTTTAGCAATTTTTAACACAAAACAGCTTCTTTTTTAACAAAAGAAAGTTTACTTTTGCCTAATAAATATATGGCAAGAGTTTTATTAGTTCTATATAGTTTGGTTTTTGTGATGCAGGTCTCTGCACAGGTGAGCAGTGATGTTCATACGCATAGAGGGAACCAGAGTTTTGAGAAAGGAGACTTTGATGATGCGTCGTATCATTATCTGAAAACCCTGCAGGGTAAGTCGGAAGACTTCAGGGCGCAGTATAATCTGGGAAATACTCTATACAAGAAAAACCAATATTCTGACGCCATTTCTACCTATCAAAAAGCATTAAAAAACGCAAAAACCAAAGTTCAAAAAACATCTACGCTGTATAATTTGTTTAACGCTTATTTCAAAAATAAACAGCAAAAAGAGGCTGTAGATTCTTATAAAAAGGCCCTAAAACTAGACCCAAATAATCAAACTATCTTAAAAAATCTGCAAATCGCTCTGCAGAAAAAGGATTCCAAGCAACAACAGCAGGAACAAGACCAGCAACAATCTCAACAACAGCAACAAAATAACGAGCAAAATAAAGGGGAAAAAGAAAATCCTATGGATATGTATGCTCCAGAAAATGATAAATTTAAAAAAGAGCAACAAGACAGCAAACAGCAAGAGGATAATTCTAACAAAGAAGAACCCAATCAGCCAAAGGAACTGGAAAAAGAACTATTACGATACATAGAAGAACGGGAACGAAACACAGCTAAAAGGGCTCTGGGAAAACAGGGATATGCCCAGCCACAGAGCAATCGTAAAGATTGGTAATGAGACTGAGAGCTTACATATTATTATTTATTTTGCCCATATTTGGATATGGACAAGTAACTCTTTTGTCCGAAACAGATACCAAAGAATATCAAGTAAGGGAACCGTTTAATTTGAGTATTGGACTTGAAATTATCGGGGAAAACTACCAGCAGCAGTCACCTGTGAGACTTCCTGATTTATCAAAATTTGAAATCCTCGGAAACGCTACAGAATCCGTAGCAGCCATAGACCCAGAAACAGGAAATGTGGTAAGGCAAGTTCTTTATCATCTTATTTTACAGCCTAAACACGCAGGAAAAACGAGAATAGGAAGTGCATTGGTGCAGGTAAGTGGAAAAACATATAAGTCTGAGCCGTTTGAGATTTTGGTGAGAGATGGGAAACGAAAAAATGACACATGGGGGCGAAGTGTTTCTATGGTGATGGAGGTTTTAGATAAGGATGTTTATCAAAATCAGCCAGTTAGTGTGGTTTTAAAACTAAAAGCAAATCCACATAATTATCAAGATTTTAGAAAAGTAAATCATATAAAACTTCCTCAAAATACAAAAAAAATCCATACTGTAAATCTAAAGAGAGAGGATATAGAGATAGATAAAAGTGATGAAATGGCGATGCAGGTGATAGCCTCATTTGTGGTTGTCCCAGAGAAGGAAGGAAGCTTCTTCGTATCTCCCGCAACAGCGCTGTTTAATGAAGAAAGAATATTATCTAATCCTCTTAGAATCCATGTGAAAAAACTTCCTGAAGGTGCACCGAGCAGTTTTAAAAATGCAGTAGGAAAGTTTAATTTAAAAGTGGAAATTCCAAAAGAAGAAGTGGAAGTAAATCAGCCTATGGATGTCTTTGTGAAGCTGAAAGGAAAAGGAAATATAGCAGATATAGAACTTCCAAAAATTGTAGAATCAAATGATTATACAGTCCTTAAGCCAAATCAAAAAATAGATATTAAAGAATCTGAATTCTCTGGTGAGAAAACAGACCACTATGTGATTATCCCTAAAAAAGAAGGCGAAATTACTATTCACTACGAAAATTTTGCTTATTTCGATATTGATGAAAAACAATATCAGACCATAGATTCAGACAATATAAAAATATTATCATTGTCCAAAGATGCTATGGATTCTCCAAAATCCACTCTAAATAAAGTAATGGATGATACAGGGCATATCCTGAAAAAAGTTAATCTCCTACCAGTTTCAGAGGAGGAAGATGAAGCGGAAACCTTTGATTTTGGGAAATTAGCAGGGATAGGACTTCTTGTGTTTGGTTCTCTTTTGGCGATTTATTTCTTTACATTTAGAAAAAAGAAGCCTAAACAATGGAATAATGCACAATCAGACAATAAAATAACAACCATAGCCGAAACCGAAGAATTATTAAAGGAAAATATTTCTATCGGGAAAGAATACTATTTCGGAGCAATAAAAAATGCGGTGGACAAAGGAAATTCTGCAAGTTTCTTTGAAAATTACCAAGAACTTCATGAAGAGGCTGAAAATCAAATAAAAAGGCTAAAAAACCAAACGGTTTTAGAGTTTTTAGAAGAAACAGAAAATGCTGATTTTGTGCAGGATTTTGAGAAATTTAGAACTAAAATTCAAGAAGCAAAATACGCTCCTGTTCATGGGGATTTATATGAATTCTATAATGACATCGTCAAATTTTACACTAAAATTATGGAATAGTTAAAAAATATTCATATTTTTGAGAAATTTTTAAAAACTAATCTATGCTGGAAGCTATCTCATTTGACGAAATTATCAAATGTTTTTTGGTTTTATTTTCTTTTATTGATGCTATTGGTTCTATTCCTATTTTTGTAAATTTAAGAAAAAAGACAGGAAAAATAGAATCTGGGAAAGCAATAATTGTAGCTGGTGCTATCATGCTTGTATTCTTATTTTTTGGTGATAAGATATTGGCATTCATAGATTTGGATATTCATTCTTTTGCTAGTGCAGGGGCGTTTGTTGTTTTTATCATCGCTTTGGAAATGATATTAGGTGTTGATATTCATAAAACTGAAGAAATGAAATCAGCCTCCATTATTCCTATTGCATTTCCTTTGGTAGCAGGAGTGGGAGCTCTTGCAGCTACACTTTCACTTCGTACAGAAAATCATGAAATTAATATAGTCATTGCCATTTTGCTTAACATGGTATTTGTTTACATTATTTTAAAATCATCTGACTTTTTGTCCAAAAAAATAAACGAAGGGACACTTATGGTTCTCAAAAAATCATTTGGTATAATTTTGTTGGCTATTTCTGTTAAAATGTTTATGACTAACTTGTTATATTTTATAAACAATTTTTATAAGGAATTAAATTAGAAGAAATGGAACAGACTAACAGAATAGAAGAGTTTTATAAAAATCTGAGAATCAATTTAGAAGAACATCATAATTTTCCAGAAAATTATCTCTACAAATTCATTCTTATCAACGACAGCGAGAGACTTGCCGAGATTTACAGGATATTTGACGGCTTAGAATACAGCATCACAACTAAAGAAAGCAGCAATGGCAAATACATAAGCTGTAGTATTTCTTGCTTTGTTTTAGATGCAGACCATGTAATCCGACTTTACAAAGAAGTGGCAAAAATAGATGGCGTTATCATGCTGTAAATCCTCATAAAAACCCATTGTTTAGAACCAAGTTATTTATTATCTTTGTTTAAAAATAAAAAATAATGGAAAATCTAAACAATGAAAATCAAGGAAATCAAGAGCAGAAAAACGATGAGATAAAAATTTCCAAAAGGTCTCTGTATATCGCTTTTTCTATCATAGGAGCGCTGATTTTGGGTGTGAGTGGTTATTTTGTTTTCTTTGGTAAAAACAAGGATGCAGAAAAAGTGGTTTCTCAGAATGATTCAGCCCTAGTGGACAAAGATTCAGCAAATGTAGCTAAAA
>CAUQOP010000109.1:0-4169 GCA_963519505.1 uncultured Flavobacteriaceae bacterium
CTTTGTTGTAATTAATTCTATTTCTTTCTTCTTACAAGAAAAAGAGAAAAATCCTATCAGAAAAACAAGATAAAATTTCATCTAAATTCATCCCTTGAATTGATACTTTCTCGCTCCATAAGAAAGTGGATTTTCTCTCTCAATCTCCACTAACCCAAAGCCTTTATAATTAGGATTTACGGAAGTTTTCAGTTGTTTTCTATGGAGTTTTTCATAAGTTGAAAAATCCACCACTTTTCTATTCCCAAGGGTTTCAAAAAGCTGCCATTTTTCCACAACGGATTTCCAGTTTTCATTTATTTTCCCTGAAAAAACCTTGGATTTAGAACCGCTTCCATAAGCCAAAAAGCCTAATTCCTTCCCAGAAAGTTCTTCTTCCCTGTCAAAAGACACCTGCAGTGCAGACAGCAGCGCCATGAAAACAGAGGCTGTATAGAGGTTTCCTATCTCGGAACTCGCTCTCTGTGACGGCTCTATTTTTTGTTTTATAAAATCCAAATATTCTTCAGACTTAGCAAGGGCTTTTTTCTCTTCGTCGGTCGTATAAGGCAGGTTGTTTTCTATACTGTACAACTCTGTGAAAACTCTTTTTCCATGGAATGCATACGGCAGGTGAAAAATCAGATAATGCCAGTTTTCATAGGGTTTTACCAAAGAATTTTGAACCTTGTAATGCTCATACGCTTCCCTAATTCTATTTTGGTAGCATTGATTAGAATACTGCCCATCAAAAACTGGTTCATCAGAGAAAATTTCCATTTTGTCGGGCGCTGTTTCTGGTGCATTTTTAAGGTCAGATTTAGCAATTTCTCTCCTTGGTTTGAAAAAATCAAAAACGCTCTCCGTAGCCACTCCCCATTTTCCTTCTATTTCCAGCAAATTCGGTTTCGCTGAAATCAATAAAGCGACTGCACCAGCGCCCTGCGTATATTCGCCTGTTGATTTCAGTTCATATTTTGCATAGTCGGAGGCAATTACCACTGCTTTTTTATCGGGATTAACTTTCACAAAATCCAAACAAGTCTGCAATGCATCCACTCCGCCAATACAAGCAAAAGTCATATCCACCACATCACAATTCCCAAAACATCTCTCGCCCAGTACCTGCTCCACCATTTGTACCACATAGGTAGCAGTAGGCTTTGCAGCATCCAAAGCACTTTCCGTTCCCAAATAAATCTTTGCAATATCTTTAGGTTGGATATTATAGTCTTTTATGAGCTTCAGAAGAGCCTCCGCCGCGAAAGTTGCTGTATCTTCATGCACATCAGGAAGAGCCATCTTGTGAAGCCCAAGACCTTTTTCTAACTTAGCCGAATCTATTTCTCTATTTTCAGCTAATTCATTGATATTCAAATAGAGCGACGGCACATAGAAACTTGCCGCCTCAATTCCATATTTCATACTTTGATTTTCTGGTTTTTATTTTTTTTCTTATTTTATTATTCTCTCCAGCACCCACTCTATCATCATTTTTTCAGATTTATGGTGGTCTGCTGCGAACTCTCCTCTTCTTCTGTTTGCAATTACATTATTAATAGTAATCGCCTTGTGTCCCAATAATTTAGACATTCCATAGATAGCCGAAGTTTCCATCTCAAAGTTAGTAACTCCTAAATCATTAAGAACTTCCAAAAACTGGTCATCCACAGCTCTCAGTCTCAGCTGTCTTCCCTGTGGCGCATAAAACCCTGGGAAAGTCGCTGTATTTCCTACATATTTTGCATCTTTGAAATATTCATACTGACTCTCTGCCCATTCTGAGAAATAAAGCATTGGTTTTATCTTTTCGTATGGGAATTTCGCTAAGAAATTTTTGCTAAATTCATTCTCAAACTGATAATCTTTGTAGAAATGAAGAAGTCCATCCAGACCTACCACATTCTGTGTAACCAGCATATTATCCACCTCTACATCAGGATTTACACTTCCACAAGTTCCCATACGGAACAACTGCAAAGACTTGTGTTCGGATTTAAATTCTTTGTTTTTCAAATCAATATTCACCAAAGCATCCAGCTCATTCATCACGATATCAATATTTTCCGTACCGATGCCCGTAGACATCACCGTGATTCGCTCTCCTCTGAGCATTCCTGTATGTGTGTAAAATTCTCTTTTATTTTTCTTAATTTCTACTTTATCAAAGTATTGTGAAACCTTCGGAACACGGTCTGGGTCACCCACCAAAAGAATTTTTTCTGCGATATCTTCTGGCTGAAGATTCAGGTGATATACACTTCCATCTGGATTTAAAACCAATTCTGAGGCTGCTAATTTATTTACCATAATAATTTTCTATTTTTTATTCAACTTAAAATTAAAACTTTCCAAAGGTAAGGAATTTTATTGATTTCTTACTGACAATGTTCATTTCCGAGGTTCTATCCTCCTACTCTCTTGGTTTTGTAGCCCATATCAGAGAGAATTTTCATGATTTTATCGCGGTTGTCTCCTTGGATGATAATCACACCATCCTTCTCCGAACCACCGATTCCCAGAGCAGTTTTTATTTTCTTGGAAATGTTTTTCAGCTCCTCCTCACTGCCCTCAAAACCCTCTATCAGAGTGACAGGCTTTCCGTTTCGTCCTTTCTTTTCGTATTTACAGATGAGCGGTTCTCGCTGCTGGTGTTGCTCTTCAGGCATCTGGAAGTCCTGCTCTACATGGTCTGGAAAAAGATTTTTCAACTGGTCTCGTAAATCCATAATCAAATATGTTATTTAATAAAAAACTCTCATCAGTGTGAGAGTTTTTTGTTTTTGGTTTAAAACTATTTATCGTTTGTTTTATCCTCTTTTTTCTCTGGTTTTGGAGGTTTTGGTAAAAGAACTTTTCTAGAAAGTCTCATTTTCTTTCTGTCATCATAACCCATGAATTTTACTTCTACCTCATCACCTTCTTTATATGGTACTTTTTCAGTTCTTTCCCATGCTATTTCAGAGATATGAAGAAGACCTTCTGTTCCTTTAGCCAACTGGATAAATGCTCCGAACTCCATCACTTTAACTACTTTACCTTTATAAACTTCGCCAATCACAGGCACGAAAGTAATCTCGTTAATCTGAGCCACTGCTGCATTTATTTTTTCTCTATCCGTTCCAGAAATTTCTATATGTCCTATTTCTCCTCTCTCTTCTATCGTGATTACAGTATCTGTATCTTTCTGCATTTGCTGAATAATCTTACCACCAGGCCCGATTACCGCACCGATGAAATCTTTCGGAATCTCCATCATCACAAGTTTTGGCGCGTGTGGTTTCACATCTGCATTTGGCTTATCTATAGTTTTCAGCATTTCGCCTAAAATGTGCATTCTACCATCTCTCGCCTGCATTAGGGCTTTTTCCATAATATCCATGGTAAGTCCTTGGATTTTGATATCCATCTGACAAGCTGTGATTCCTTCCGCTGTTCCAGTTACCTTAAAGTCCATATCTCCAAGGTGATCTTCATCTCCTAGAATATCAGAAAGCACTGTCCATTTTCCAGATTCTTTATCTGTAATTAGTCCCATTGCAATTCCTGAAACAGGTTTTTTCATCTGAATACCAGCATCCATAAGAGCCATTGTTCCAGCACAAACCGTAGCCATAGAAGAAGAACCATTAGATTCCAAAATATCCGAAACCACTCTGATAGTATATGGAGTTTCCTCTGGAATCATCACTTTTAAAGCTCTCTGAGCCAAATTCCCGTGTCCAATCTCTCTTCTAGAAGTTCCTCTCAATGGTCTCGCTTCCCCTGTAGAGAATGGAGGGAAATTATAATGAAGGAAGAATCTCTCATCATGCTGAGAAATCACAGAATCTATTCTGTTCGCATCCAATAGAGAACCCAATGTTACCGTAGTCAAAGACTGAGTTTCCCCTCTTGTAAAGATAGAAGAACCGTGGGCTGCTGGAAGGTAATCCACCTCACACCAGATAGGTCTTATTTGCTGATTATTTCTACCATCAAGACGGATATTTTCATTTAAAATCAACTGACGAACTGCCTCTTTCTGCACATCATGGAAGTAAGTTTTTGCTAAAACCTCTTTTTCTTCCAATTCTTCTTCTGTATATTTTTCTAAAAACTCATCTACCACCGCGCTGAATTTATCACTTCTCTCGTGCTTTGCAGATGGGTCTTTTGCTATATCGTAGTATCTTTGGTAAGCATAATCC
>CAUQOP010000110.1:0-4161 GCA_963519505.1 uncultured Flavobacteriaceae bacterium
ATTTTCTTCAACAAATTCAGCCACATTACATGGTCTTCTCTTTTACTTTCTGTTGGGAAAAAGAATTTCCCCACTCGCTGGCTGTCATACATAGACGACAGCAAAGAAAGGCGGCAAGTTTTCAATAAATTATCAAAAGTAACCTCTACATCTGCCTGAAAATCTTTGAGAACGGGAGCCAAATGCTCATCACATCGGGCATAGCTGGAATAGGCTAACTCGGCTTTATTTTCTTCCATAAAACCAATCATGCGTTCCAAAAATAAAGGTTCCCAATAATCATCACTATCCAAAAAAGTAATATATCTTCCTGAAGCTCTTTCAAGGCTTTTGTTCCGTGCGTTTCCTGCGCCACCATTTTGTTCAAGGACTTGTAGTTTTATTCTTGGGTCGTTATATTTTTTGATGATTTCAGCGGTATTATCGCTTGATTTATCATCAGTAATCAGCCACTCCCAATCCTGAAAAGTCTGAGCAAGAACGGACTTTATGGTCTCTTCTATAAACTCAGAAGAGTTGTAGCACGGAGTAATTATGGAAACTTTCGGTGTCATTTATTTTTCAAACATTTGTCTTGTGATAAAATCTTTTTCTAAACTCCAGTTCCTCGCTGGAGAATATTCCCTTCCGTAGGAAATAATCTGCAAATGTAGTTTATTCCAGTCTTTCTGAGGGAAAAGTTTTTTGGCATCAGCTTCGGTTTGGACTACATTTTTACCTTCTGTCAACTTCCAAAGTTTCATCAGCCGATGAATATGTGTATCCACAGGAAATGCTGGGAAACCAAACCACTGGCTCATCACCACAGAGGCGGTTTTGTGTCCTACACCTGGGAGTTTTTCTAATTCCTCAAAAGTCTGCGGCACCACGCCTTCATAATCTCTGAGCAGCATTTCTGCCATGCCTTTTAGGTTTTTGGCTTTGGTGTTTGAGAGGCCGATTTCTTTTATTAAATCCTTTATTTCTGCTACTTCCAGCCTTGCCATGGCTTGTGGCGTTCCTGCAACTCGGAAAAGTTCAGGCGTGATTTCGTTCACTTTTTTATCCGTAGTCTGCGCCGAAAGAGCCACCGCCACCAACAGCGTATAGGCATCCGTATGGTGCAGGAAAATGGGAACTGTGGGATAGAGTTTGTCCAGCTCTTTTCTCACAAAATCGGCTCTTTGTTTTTTGGTCATTATCAAAATGATTTGTCGCAAAAATAATGAAATAATAATATTTTTTTTGATAAAAATGACATTTCTATTATAGAAAAACACTATATTTGTTATAACTTTTAAATACTATTTATTATGGGTATTGTTCGTTTTGGAGTTTCTTTAGAGGAAGACCTTTTAGAGGCATTAGATAAATATGCAGAAGAGAATTTGTTTAAAAATCGTTCTCAAGCCATCAGATATCTGATTAACAAGAGTTTAGTCTCAGAAAAATGGGACAATGATGCCATAGTGGCGGGCTCTATCACTTTGGTGTTTGACCACCATAGAAGGGAATTGGTAAATAAACTGACTAACATCCAGCATAGATATCATGACAATATTTTGTCTTCTCTGCACTTCCATTTGGAGCATGATTTGTGTATGGAGATTATCGCTGTGAAAGGGAAATCTTCTACTTTGATAGAGCTTGCCAACAGCCTTATTTCTGTAAAAGGAATAGAACACGGAAAACTTACAGCTACAAAGGCTGATTAGTAAAATATTTTAAATATAAAAAAACAGAAATCTATAATTTCTGCTTTTTCGTTTTTAATTTCCTTTTATTTCTGGCTGTTCCATAGGTGGCGGAGGCGGCATTCTTCTTTCATCCTTTCTTCTTGGGTGGCTGGACTGCCATTTTTCATACTGCTCAGGCGTCAGGATTTTTTTGAGTTTTCGCTGGTGCTTCTCATGAAGTTTTTCCTTTTCTGCTCTGTGCTCTTTACGAAGCTCTTCCAATTGTTTTGTTTGTTTTTCAGAAAGATTGAGCTCTTCTAATCTTTTTCCCTTGTCGCCTTTTTCTCTTTCCATTTTTTTATGTTCTGAGTGGCGGCAGTGATGTTCCTTTGGAGCTTCTTGTGCTAAACTTAAAACTAACTTTTTCATAATGTTCAAATTTTTACGATTTTCTATTTGTTGGATTCATTTTTTTTGTCAAGGTTAAGTTTGTAAAAGTTAAACTTCTGTTAAGTTTTCTTAAATTTCTTCTAAAGAATCATTATCTTTGGACAACTTTCTAAAATTTATCTAAAATGAAGATTTTATATCAAAAACTAATCTCTTGTGTCGTTTTTAGTGTCTTTACGCTGAACTCTGCGCAGGAAATCACTTTAAATAAAATACACTCAGGGTATTACAGAACCGAGTTTATCTATGGGATAAACTCCATGAACGATGGAGAACACTACACCGTTTTGGAAAAAGATGGAATCGTAAAATATTCCTACAAAACAGGAAAAAAAATAGAAACTATCTTAGAGGCTAAGATACAGGACTATACATTTTCTCACGATGAAAGTAAAGCACTGGTTCTGAACGAACAACAGCCTATCTACCGCCATTCTTTCTTAGGAAAATACCATGTAGTAAATCTAAGTAAAAACGGAAAAATAACTGCCTTAAACAACGGAAACTGGGTTCAGGAGCCTAAATTCTCTCCTGATGGAAGATTCGTTGCTTTTATCTCTGGGAACAATCTTTATTATCAAGACCTCAGCTCTGAAAAAATCACCCAAATCACTTTCGATGGTGAGAAAAATAAAATCATCAACGGACTGGCAGACTGGGTGTATGAGGAGGAATTCGGGCATGCAGATATGTACCAATGGACAAAAAACAGCGAAAGTCTGGTTTTCGTGAAATTTGATGAAAGCCAAGTAAAAGAAATGAACATGCAGCTTTTCAATGGAAATCTGTATCCGCAGGATTTTCGTTTCAAATATCCGAAAGCTGGAGAAGAAAACTCAAAAGTTTCGGTATACGCCTATGATTTAAAACTGAATAAATCCACGCAAATCAATCTTGCTAACTTTGAAACTTATTATATTCCACAGGTTTTCCAGACTGCACAGCCAAATGAAATTGCGATAGCGACTTCCAACAGGCATCAGAACAAACTGGAAATCATCAAGATAAATACTAAAAACTATTCTGCCAAGAAAATCCTAACCGAAACGGATGCCGCTTGGATAGAAACGGACAATCTTTCTTTGGAATTTTTGGAGGACAATTCTTTCCTTTGGGCTTCGGAAAGAGATGGTTTCAGACATTTTTACTGGTACACGCCTGACGGAAAACTCAAAAAACAAATCACCAAAGGCAACTGGGAAATCACTGACTACTATGGTTTTAGCCCAAAAAATTCTGAAATCTTGGTGCAGACTACCGAAAAAGGCAGCACCAACAGAGTGGTGAGCAAAATAAACATCAAAACAGGGAAAAAGCAGATTGTTTCTGAATTAAATGGGACTAATAATGCTGATTTCAGCAAGTCTTTCCAATATTTTATCAACACACATTCTTCCGCAGAACAACCGAACACTTACACTTTAAGAGATTTTAACGGGAAAACTCTGCGAGAATTACAGAATAATAATTCAGCGCTGAAAAAACTGCAATCAGATGGTTTCGTAGCCAAAGAATTTTTCCAAATTCCAAACAAAAACGGCGACCAGATGAATGCTTGGATGATAAAACCCAAAGACTTCTCGCCTAACAAAAAATATCCTGTGTTGATGTACCAGTATTCTGGGCCTGGCTCACAACAGGTAAGCAACGCTTGGGACGGCAGAAACACTATTTGGTTTAACCTTTTGGCTCAAAAAGGATACATTGTGCTCTGCGTGGATGGGCGTGGAACGGGCTATCGTGGAACGAAGTATAAAAAAGCAACTTATAAGAATTTAGGAAAATACGAGATAGAAGACCAAATCGCTGCTGCACAGTGGATTGGCTCGCAGAGCTTTGTAGATGCTGGGCGAATTGGGATATTCGGATGGAGTTTTGGAGGATATATGGCAAGTCTAGCGATGACCAAAGGAGCAGATGTTTTCAAGGTAGGAATCGCTGTGGCACCAGTAACCACTTGGCGTTATTACGATACTATCTATACTGAAAGATATCTGCAAACTCCACAAGAAAACCCACAAGGATACGACGAAAATTCGCCTATCAATTTTGCTGG
>CAUQOP010000111.1:0-4160 GCA_963519505.1 uncultured Flavobacteriaceae bacterium
AGCTTGTTCCGCTTCATATAAAGGATGTTACGGATAAGGAGCAGTATGAGATATTGAAAATGAGAATGCTTTCGCAGGATTATTATCGCCAGAAAGGAGAGGGAAGACCCACGAAAAAAGACCGTAGGGATATGAGTGATTTTTTAGATAATGATAATGAGGAAGAGGACGACTGGGATGCTTTTTTTCTCGATATAGAGAATGAAGAGGATGAAGAATAAACTTTGTATTTATAAAAAGAAAATCCATAACTTTGCAAAAACTTTATTTTGAATAAAATAGATACCATTATTTACGCATTTGCGGCTCTGTTTATGGGGATTTATCTCTATCAGTATCCTGAGTATTATATATATATTATAGGGATTTTTTTCTCGTTCCTTATCCTTAATGTTCTACTTTTCAGGATGTATAAAGGATTAAAGAAAATGTCTATGGCTGTGATGGCTTTCATGGCTATGAATTTTGGGAAAGATATTCTTTGGGCGTTTTTGTGGATGTTTGTAATTAAGAAAAATGAGATTTTAGTGATGTTTTTGGCTCTTGTTTTTCTTCTGTTATCAATACCTCTATACCATTCTGTCCTTAGGGAAATAAAGAATAATCAAAAATCTGATAAAAATCAATTATAATTATTTTTAAAACTTAATTTATTTAAGTATATTTGCAAATCAATAAAAATAAGAAATGAACCAGAGAATTTATTCACTATTTTTTGTTTTGATGTTTATGCTGCTTGGAAACATGGCTTTGGCTGGTGGTCATGCAGATGGAGACAAAAAAGATTTTAATCCTTCAGAACTTATCAATCATCATATTTATGATACTCATGAATGGCATGTTGCTACTTTGAGTGAGGGTGAAGAAGAAGAGTTTCATGTGACTATTCCATTGCCTGTGATTGTGAAGGATGGGAAAGGTTGGCATTTTTTCATGTCAAGTAGTGTGGCTCATGGAGAGGTAGTAGATGGGTATACTTTGGAGCATGGTGTTTTAGTGAATAAAGAGGGTTTGGAGCGTGCTCAAATTCCAGATTTGTTCAAAGGAACTGAAAAAGTGTTTTACGATCTTTCTGTCACAAAGAATGTTTTTGCGTTGTTCATTTCTGTTTTGATTATTTCAGGATTGTTCATTTCGATGGCGAATTCTTATAAGAGATCTTTAGTGCCTACTGGGGTGGCGAGATTTTTTGAGCCAGTTGTGCTATTGATAAGAGATGGAATCGCAATTCCAAATATTGGTTCTAAACATTACAAGAAGTTTATGCCGTTCTTGTTATCCATATTCTTCTTTATCTGGTTGAATAACTTATTAGGACTTGTTCCGTTTTTCCCTGGTGGGGCTAACCTTACGGGTAACATAGCGGTTACATTAGTTCTTTCATTATTCACATTATTTACTATTTTGCTGAATGCGAATAAAGATTATTGGAAACATATTTTCTGGCCGCCAGTACCATTTTTGCTAAAGCCGATTATGATTCCATTGGAGATTATAGGTATTTTCACTAAGCCATTCTCCTTGACGATGCGTCTTATGGCGAATATTACAGCTGGACACATTATGATTTTAAGTATTATTTCATTGATATTTATTTTCAAAAATGCAGCTTTAGGAGTGGTTTCTGTGCCATTGGCATTATTCGTTTCTATCTTGGAATTATTAGTTGCAGCTCTACAAGCGTATATATTTACAATATTATCAGCTTTATATATTGGTATTGCAGTAGCAGAACATGGTCACGATGATGCACATGGGCATGCAGAAGGACACTAAGAAAAAGAATTTTAATTTTAAACAATAATTTTAACTAAATATTTTTTATTATGGAAGCAGTAAAAGAGACAGTACATGCAATGTCTTACTTGAATTATGCAGCGATTTCACTTGCTGTATTAGGAGTAGCTTACGGTATTTCTAAAATTGGTTCTCACGCGATGGACGCTATCGCTAGACAGCCAGAAGCGGCTGATAAGGTACAAGCTGCGATGTTGATCGCTTGTGGTCTTATCGAAGGTGCTGGACTTATCGGATTGATTTTCAGTGCTCCGTTCATGAAAGGATAATCAAAAATCCTAATAATCTTGGTAACACGGTTGGTGCTTACCAAGATTATTTTAAAATTTTGTATTAAAAAATATTTAAAGTAAAATAAAAAAATAAAATAATTTAGAAATGATAACACCGGGATTAGGTTTAGTTTTTTGGATGACTCTTACTTTTGCTGTATTGATGTTTCTTTTGGCAAAATATGCATGGAAACCAATTCTTAATGCACTTAATGAGAGAGAAACAACAATCGTAGATGCTCTTAACCAAGCTAAATTGGCAAGAGAGGAAGTTCAGAATTTAAAAGCTGAAAACGAAAGAATTATCCAAGAAGCTAAAATAGAAAAGGATAATATATTGAGAGAAGCAAGAGAAATCAGAGATAGAATGATTAACGAAGCGAAAGATACAGCTAAAGTAGAAGGAGAAAAAATGATAGAGGCTGCTAGACATTCTATCGCTATGGAAAAGGCTGCTGCTATAGATGATATGAAAAAGCAGATCAGTTCTTTATCTGTGGATATTGCTGAAACTATTTTGAAGAAAAAATTGGATAATAAAGATGCCCAAAATGACCTGGTGGCTAATTTATTAAATGATAAAAACTTAAACTAATCCTTATGAGTAACACAACAAAAGTTGCTAAAAGATACGCTCAGGGATTGTTGGATTTTACAACAGAAACTGGCAACACGGAAACTGTATTCAATGAGATGAAAGATGTGGCAGAAACTATTTCTGGTTCTAAAGAATTGAGAAGTTTTTTCGCTACTCCTATTATAGATTACAGAAAAAAACAGAGTGTTGCAAGTGAGATTTTTTCTAAATTTTCTGTTGTAACTAAAAACATGATTACCCTTGTTATCAAGCAAGGAAGAGAGAAATATTTAGAAGATATTGCTAAAGAATATGTGGAGAAGGTAGAGGAAATGAATGGAGTGCAGAAAGCAACTCTGACAACAGCTGAAGAACTTTCTCAACAGAGCATAGAACAGATTGTAAAATCTTCATCTTTAATAGATGCAAATAAGAAGTATAAGATAAAGTCTATAATAAAACCAGAGCTTATCGGTGGGTATATCCTAAGAGTAGGAGACCAGCAGATAGATAACTCAGTGAGAACACACTTGGCTAATCTTAGAAAAGAATTTCAACTTAATTAGAAAAAAACAACCAATAAAATGGCAGGAATAAATCCAGCAGAAGTGTCTGCAATATTGAAACAACAGTTAGCAAATTTTGATACTCAGTCTAATGTAGAAGAGGTAGGAACCGTATTACAAGTAGGAGATGGTATTGCTCGTATTTATGGTTTGGAAAATGTACAGTACGGAGAATTAGTAAAATTTGAAAGTGGAGTTGAAGGAATTGTATTAAACCTTGAAGAGGATAATGTAGGTGTGGCTCTACTTGGAGAATCTAAGAGAGTAAAAGAAGGTGATACAGTAAATAGAACTAAAAGAATTTCTTCTATCAAAGTAGGAGAAGGGCTTTTGGGAAGAGTAGTAGACACTTTGGGTAATCCTATCGATGGTAAAGGTCCTATTGGAGGGGATTTATACGATATGCCTTTGGAGAGAAAAGCTCCTGGGGTTATCTATCGTCAGCCTGTAAATGAGCCTTTGCAAACAGGTATCGTTGCGATAGACTCTATGATTCCTATCGGAAGAGGACAGAGAGAGTTGATTATTGGTGACCGTCAGACAGGTAAAACTACGGTAGCGATAGACACGATCTTGAACCAAAAAGAATTTTATGATGCAGGTCAGCCTGTATTCTGTATATATGTAGCAGTAGGACAAAAAGGTTCTACAGTAGCTCAAATCGTAAGAACATTAGAAGAAAGAGGAGCAATGGCTTATACAGTAGTAGTAGCAGCTAACGCATCTGACCCTTCTCCAATGCAGGTGTATGCTCCAATGGCAGGTGCTGCTATCGGGGAGTATTTTAGAGATACAGGACGCCCAGCATTGATTGTTTATGATGATTTATCTAAACAAGCAGTAGCATATAGAGAGTTGTCCCTTCTATTAAGAAGACCACCAGGGCGTGAGGCTTATCCTGGGGATGTATTCTACTTGCACTCACGTTTACTAGAACGTGCAGCAAAA
>CAUQOP010000112.1:0-4136 GCA_963519505.1 uncultured Flavobacteriaceae bacterium
CCTATGTGACGCCTAATGTGTATTTGGGAGGCTGGGGCAGTTGGCTCGGCTGGGGAATGGGTCTAGGAAGAACTTATACTAATGAATACAACCAAGGAGGACTAGTTTTTAACTTTATGGATGCAAAGACAGGGAGGCTTGTTTGGCAGGGAAAAGGAAGCGGAATCAATGTAGATTCACCGAAGTCAAAACAAAAGCAAATTCCAGAAATCATCGCTGAAATATTGAAAAATTATCCACCGAAGAAATAAAAATCATTTTAAAACAAGAGAGGTTGTCCCACGGGATGGCCTTTTTTATTGATAAAACTCATCTTTTTATTTTGGTGGAAAATGTGTACATTCGCAAGAAAAAATTATGCGAAAAATTTTATTTACATTCTTGATTTTCTGCGGTGTTTTCACTGCTTTTTCACAATCACGAGATTTATTTGCTTTAGCCAAAGGAAATTATCTTGGACTCAATGCACTATTTGACCAAGATGAAAATCTCTACGGATATGTGGCGATCTACGGCTATGGCAAGTCTGGTGATAAAACGAAAAAATTTGAATATGTCTTTTTGGATAAAAACCTAAATCCAGTTTCTAACAAAGAGTTTGAAGGAGATATCACAGCGGCAAACTATTTTGGAGCAATTGATTTTAGAGGAAATCTGATTCTTTATCCAAGAGCTGATTATGATGCTGTAAAAGGAAGGGACTTCTTCTATCCGCGCACAATGGAGGTTAATCTGAAGAATAACACAATAAAACAAAAAGTATATTATGAATACGAGAATAAAGCTTTAAAAGAAGTACCAGAGCCAGAAAATGTACGAAACCAAACAAAAGAAGAAAGAAAAGAGCGAAGAGAAAAAGGATTTCTTTATGTATCTAGTGTTTATGAAATAAAAGAAGGCGGTTTCATCGTTATGGAATATGATGACTACGAAACTTACGGCAAAAATCATAGTTTAAAAAGATACGATGACAATAAAAAACTGCTTTGGGAATACAAGTATAATACGGATGGAACTGAAAGAAAATATGAAGCCATCAGAATCATTGAAAAAGATGATAAACATATCTACACTATTCTAAAAGTAAAGAACAAGAAGGAATTTTCTTATTTCTTCCAAGTGCTGGACATAAAGACAGGAAGTATAAAAGCCAAAACACCGATTACAGGCTTGAATGAACAGACTATGGATGAAATTACTTCTCTATATTCCAGTGGAAGGTTGGTAGATAATGATAGAACATTTGATGATAGAATAATCATTTCCGGAAGGTTTTATGAAAAGGAAAAAGCGTTATTGTCTGTGGGATTGACAAGGCTTGTTTTAGATAAACGAACTTTTGGAGTGGATGTTAAAAATATCTATTTCATAGACTTTAAGCCATTTATACAAAAAATCAATAAATTCAGTCATGTCGGAATGGGATATTATCTTTTGGAAAGAGATTTCTTCTTCCTAAAAGACGGCAGTGTAGGGATTTTGTTTGAAAAATGGAGACCTGCACAGCAGTATGTGGCACCAGCAACAAAAGATATGGTGTATGCCTTTACAGATAAGGATTTTAAGCTGAAAGAAGTGAGAGTTTTTGAAAAGGATAAAACCAAATGGAGCATAAATGCCGATTATCTTTTCTCTCAATATCTAAACGGCGGCAAAGATGTGGCGTTTTTCTTCAGAGACTTTAAAAAAGATAAAGAAACGAAGGAAAAGAACTGGAATCTGTACATCAATACGCTTATCGATGGTAAATTCAATCAAGAAAATGTAAAAATCTCCGAGAAAGACAATTATTTTGTAGTGCCTTACATCGGGAAAGAGGGCTATATTCTCCTCCGTGAATACAATGAGAAAGAAAAATTCAATAAAATCCGTTTGGAGAGATTAAATTTTTAATAAAAAAAGGGGCTTCTAAGAAGCTCCTTTTTTATTATAATAATCTGCGATATTCTTGATTTCTGCTAAATTTAGATTCCACATAAAACTCAAAAACTGCTGATAGCTTTCGCTCTGTTCTTTTGGTTCTATTCTGTCCAGATAGCGGTTTAGGTTGTAATTTTTTCGTGCAGTGTAGATTTTATCAAATAATTTCCCAAGCCATTCGTGATAGTAGTTTTCCTCTTCTTTGTCCTGTAAAAACTGCATAGCAGCGTAGATTCCTCGTCCGTATTGTTCGGAGTGCCATAGGTTTGGCAGGACTTCCATTCGGGCAGTATTTTTGAGTTTAGCAAATTCTTCATCGCCCTTTTTTGCCTCTTTTTTGTTTTTAAGTTCAGCGAATTGTTTTGTGATAAATTCCATCCTTTGGGCTAATTCAGGGTGCGTGGAGAGAGAATCTTTATTTAATTTTACTTTGTAATGGTCATAATTATAATTCCCAAAATCTTCCTTTGTCATCCAGCTGTCTTTGAAGGGCTGGCTGGGCAGGTTGTAGAGTTTTTTGTAAGTTTCTATTTTTAGTTCTCGCGGCGAAATCGTGTCATATTTGCTGAGGTTGCTCAGAGTGTTGTAGAATTCAGTGTTTTCGTAGTCAGAATTTCGGAAAAGGACATATCCCAGCGAGTCGGCTTCTACTTCTCTTTTTCGTTTGATTCCGCGCTTTTTGTAGAGATTATCTTTTACGATATCAAAGGCTTTTTTGGATTTATTTACCGATACTTTTTTCAGATTTTCCATTATGGAGCGGCTGTCTTTGTCCTCATTGATTTCATTGACCAAAGATTTCAGCGTGTGGTCTAGTAAGTAATGGGCAAGTTCGTGGCTGAGGACGCTCGCTACTTGCGCTTCATTGTCCAGCACATTAAAAAGTCCCATATGTACCACGAAAGTCCCATCGCCAAGGCAGAAGGCGTTCGGAGTGTTGTTTTTAGCAACTAGAATGTTCAGATTGTCTGGGATTTGTGGATTTTTCTTTTTTAGGTTTAATAGGATTTTTTCCAGCTTAATTTTAAAATTAGAATTAAAGGAATAGTCCTTGTCTTTAATTTCTTTCTCAAAATCTTTGTAAAACTCTCGGTAGAATTTTTCCAGTTCTTTTCCTGTTTTTCCTGTGTATCTGGATTTTAGGGATTTTATCAGGGCTTCGTTTTTGGTTTTCAGCTGGTTTAGAAATTCTTTTCTCTGCGCATAGTCTGCCGTGTCTATCGGTTTGTATTGTGCGAAAGAGTGCATAAACACAAAGAAAAAAACAAAATGTAGTAGTCTAAATTTCATTTCAATATATTTTAATGGACACAAATTTACATTTTTTTAGTAAGAAATAAAACCTTGAAAATTCTTTAAAACTTAAAATGATCAATAAATTTTCTCATCTGAAATCCTATCCATACTCCGAGGGAATTAAGCGCCAAGTCATCAATATCAAAAACACCGAGCCTTGTGAGGTATTGTAGGGCTTCCACGATGATTAAAACCGATAAAAAATCAACAATAAGTTTTTTAAAACTAAAATATTTCGCATTCAGCCAGCCCAAAAAACCAAAAGGAATGAACATGATGATGTTTCCAAAAAGATTGATGATGATGCTTTCCCAAGAAGTGGTATTTTGAACAAAAAGAATCGTGGAAACGAGTGGTAAAAGCCTTACGATATTCGCTTCGTGCTGTTCCCTCCCAAATCCGAGGAACATCAGATACAGCAGAAAAATAGTGTAGGGAAAGATGAAAATGCGATAAATTTTCCTAAAAATCATACAAAAACCGAGATTTTAGCAAAAATAAGTATTTTTGCCTTTGAAAATATAAAGTATGAAAAATCTTTTTTGCGTGGTTTTGTCGGGCATATTGCTGTCGGTTTCGTGGCCTACTTATGGCATTCCGTTTTTTATTTTTGTGGCGTTTGTTCCTTTGTTATTCGTGGAAGAAAACATTTCTCAATCGGATATAAAAAGAAAAGGTTGGGCAGTTTTTGGCTGCTCGTATCTTGCTTTTATCATTTGGAATATCATAACTACAGGTTGGCTTTATAATTCACAAAATCCAGACGGCAGCCCTGCCCTTATGGCGGTGGTTTTCCCTGTTTTGGTCAATTCCCTGCTGATGTCCACAGCTTTTCAGCTTTTTCATTGGTATAAAAAAGGCAAAAAACTCCAATGGGGACTAGCTTTTTTCGTGTTTGTATGGATGAGTTTTGAATATTT
>CAUQOP010000113.1:0-4129 GCA_963519505.1 uncultured Flavobacteriaceae bacterium
CTGCCTACCTGTGGAATATAGGAGAAAAGACTATGATTTTTTCTCAATATTATTACCATAGAGTTAATGAATACCCCGATGGACACGAGGAGTATTTCCCGCGTGTAAGTTCTACATTTTACTTAATTGACAATAATGTTCTTACAAGTTTTAAAGATTTTAAGCAGACAGCCGTTGAACGCCTTTTAAAAACATATTCACCATAAAAATTAAACATAATTTTACAATTTAAAATGGCACAAAACATTTAGTTTCATGAAAAAAATTATATTCATCACAGCGCTGGTGCTGCTCATAGACCAGCTATCCAAACTTTACATCAAAACTCATTTTCATCTAGGCGAAAGCATTCCTGTTTTCGGGCTGGACTGGTTTCGGCTCACTTTCGTAGAAAACCCAGGAATGGCGTACGGAATGCAGTTTGGTGGAATTTTTGGAAAATACCTGCTCATTTCACTTCGTATTTTATTGATTTTAGGAATGGTATATTATTTCAAAAAATGGATAAAAGAAGGCGCGAGCAACTATCTGCTTGTCCCAATGAGTTTTATTTTTGCTGGAGCGATAGGCAACCTTATTGATGGGCTTTTCTACGGAATGATTTTTGACAGCGGAAGTGTTTTCATAGAAGATATTGGCAGCTGGGTAGGCTATGACGGCATTTCTGGCTTTGGAGGAGGATATTCTGGCTTCATGAGAGGCTGCGTGGTGGATATGCTTCATTTTCCGCTGTTTAGCTTCACTGTTCCCGAAGGCGTTCCTCTAGTGGGAGGACAGCATGTGGAATTTTTCCGATATATATTTAATGTTGCAGACTCAGCGATTACAGTTGGAGGTGTGCTTTTGTTCATTTTCAGAAAAAAAGCCTTTCCTAATGGCGAGTTTTAATATTTAAATTAAAAATACTTGATGAAATTATTTAAGAAAATTGTTCTTTGGGTATTGGGAGGCTTGTTGTTGGGAATTTTGGTTTGTTTTTGGAGTAATTTTGAGATAGAAAGTAAAACCCAAAACTTTGTAACCGATGATATTGAAAAACTGCCCAGCCAAAAAGTAGGACTTTTGCTGGGAACATCTAAAACGCTGCCTAGCGGATATAAAAATTATTATTTCTATTACAGAATAGATGCCGCAGAAAAGCTCTATAAATCAGGGAAAATAGAATACATCATCGTAAGCGGAGATAACAGCCGAAAGGACTACAACGAACCCGAAGACATGAAAAACGAACTGATAAACAGAGGCATTCCCGCGGATAAAATTTATGAGGATTTTGCGGGTTTTAGGACTTTGGATTCGGTGGTTAGAGCAAAGGAGATTTTTGGGCAAAACAGCTACATCATTATTTCTCAAAAATTTCATAACGAAAGAGCAGTTTATTTGGCTCAAAAAAATGGAATTGATGCTTTTGGGTTTAATGCAAAAGATATTAATAAATACGCAGGCATCAAAACCAAGATTAGAGAGTATCTTGCCAGAACCAAAGTTTTCGTGGATTTTCTCATTGGAAAAGAACCAAAATTTGGTGGAGAAAAAATAGAAATAAAGTAAAATTTGATTAAGAAATAAAATTGATTTATGCAGAGTGAGTGGTTACAGCGAACCGAACTTTTGATAAAAGAAGAAGGAATAGAAAGACTGCAAAGCGCTAATATTCTGATAGTTGGACTTGGAGGCGTAGGATCTTTCGCGGCGGAATTTCTGGTGCGTTCTGGAATCGGGAATTTGACCATTGTGGATGGAGATACTGTGGATATCACCAACATTAACAGGCAGTTACCCGCTCTAAGCTCTACCATTGGCAAAAATAAAACCGATGTCGTAGCCGAAAGAATTTTGGATATCAATCCTGAAATTAACTTAAAGAAAATCAATGAGTTTCTAGAACCAGAGCGAATGGAGGAGATTTTGACGCAGGAAAAATTTGACTATGTTCTGGATTGTATCGACAGCCTCAGTCCTAAACTGGCTCTCATCATCACTTGTAAAAGAAAGAAAATCAAGTTAGTAAGTGCAATGGGTGCAGGCGGAAAAACCGACCCAAGCAAGGTAATGGTAAGAGATATCAGCAAAACCAACAACTGTTTTTTGGCGAAACAAATCAGAAAAAAACTCAAAAAAGAACAAATACACAAAGGATTTCGCTGCGTATTTTCCACCGAAATTCAAGATGAAAACAGCCTAAAAATGACCGATGGCAGTAATTATAAAAAGTCATTCTACGGCACTATCAGCTATATGCCCGCTATTTTCGGGCTGTATGCCGCTGCCGAAGTTATCAGATTTCTTCTAAAAAAAGAACAAAATGAAGCCTAACGGATTTCCAAAAGAAGAGAAACTAAAAAACAAGACTGATATTTCCTTACTTTTTGAGCAGGGAAAATGGTTTTCGTATAAAGAACTGGCTATCATCTCCTTACAAAAGGAAGATTTGTCGGTTCAAAAAGTTGGTGTTTCTGTTTCTAAAAAGTTTTTCAAAAAAGCAGTGGACAGAAATAGAGTGAAACGCCTTCTGCGAGAAACTTACCGCCTTAACAAACCTTTATTTATAAAGACTTTTGGAGAAAATTCTCTAAATATGATATTCTACCGCTCAGCAAAATTACCCAAAAACATGACCGAAATAGAAAGCCTATTTCTAAAGCTGTGTGAGGGAAAAGACTCCCTTATATAAAAAATATTTTAAATATTCAAAAATTTTATATACTTTTGCAAAATATTGTATCTATTTAACAATACTTTATAATTAGTTTTTAACTTTAATATGTTATGATATGAAAAAACACATTATTTTATTAGGGCTTTTAGCTACTACAAGCTTAGCTTTTGCCCAAGCAGGAAAAGTGGGGGTAAACACGAGTAACCCAGAGGCTACTCTAGATATAAGACCCAGCGCAGCAAATGCAGCAACAACTGCAACTACAAACGAGGGGGTTTTGATTCCAAGGGTAAGTAGAGATAGACTAAAAAGCATTGCTACTGCTAATTTGAAAGAATCTACTTTAGTATATGTAGATAACATCTCAGGAACTACGAATCCAGTGACTTCTAATGTAACTTCTAAAGGTTTCTATTACTATAGTACTACTGATAGTAAATGGGTAAAAATAGCTGAAGGATCAATACAAGAACAAGACCTTAGACTTGTAGGTGCTAATAACCACATCACACAAGATGCAGGGAAAGGAGGAAATGGTACTGATGGTGGTGCTGGAAGCAACATCGCTATTGGTAGAAGATCTATGTTCTCTGTGACTACTGGTGTTGATAATGTTGCAATAGGAGGAAATTCCTTACATTCTAATGAAGGTGGAAGTCTAAACTTAGCATTAGGAAACAGCTCCTTACATTCTAACACTTCTGGAGAAAGAAATATAGGTCTTGGTAGTTATGCCCTTTTTGCTAACAAAGTAGGAGCTGACAATATTGCTATCGGAGCTAATGCTCTAAGAAATGGTAATCATACTAGCAGTAATAGAATTGCTATTGGATCTAGTGCCCTCATGGCAGGAGGACCTGGTATAGCAATAGGATACCAAGCTCTAGCAGCAAATACTAGTAACTACAATACAGCAATAGGTAATGGTGCTCTTAAAGAAAATACTACGGGGGGAAATAATGTTGCTATGGGAAATGATGCCCTTAGAAACAACACCACAGGTAATGACAATATTGCCCTAGGTAATGGTGCTCTTGCATTGAATACAACTGGTGCTAGCAATTTTGGATTTGGTACAAACGCCTTAAGATCCAATACAACAGGAGGTAATAACATTGCTATGGGGGAAGGAGCGTTATCAGCCAACACTACAGGGATGGATAACATCGCTATGGGACCAGGTGCTTTACTTAGTAACAATATAGGTGCAAACAATGTTGGTTTGGGTACTAACTCACTTAGAACCAATACTACAGGGATAAACAATATCGCTCTAGGGTTCTCATCTCTTTTCTCTAATACAACAGGGAATAATAACATCGCTCTAGGATCTACTGCTCTTTTTGCTAATACAACAGGGGTAAATAACATTGCTATTGGACCTAATGGACTTAGATTTAATACAACAGGGAGTAACAACATCGGTTTTGGTACTAATACCCTTCGTCTAAATACTACAGGAGACAGAAA
>CAUQOP010000114.1:0-4114 GCA_963519505.1 uncultured Flavobacteriaceae bacterium
CCTATACGGTATATATAGAGGATATCCCTTGCGCAGATACTTTATCTTCCAAAGAAAAAGCCATCTACATAAAAAACAAATTGGATAGTATCGCCTTAAAACCAAGATTCAAGCGCTATATCATTCATTTAGAGTATGAGTATGACACCTATACCAATCATCGGTATGAATACGAATACAAAAGAAATTACAGAAGATGAAAGAAAGTATAAAAATAAGCATCCTATCCGTGATTGTTGGTAGCCTCCAAATGATTCTATTCCTACCAAATGGATATTCTTGTATCGATGGAAAAAGCGATATCATTATAGGGATTTTGCATTTTATGCCTATCCAATTTTGCTTTGTATTTTTATATAGCATTATTTTTAAGCCTATTGAAAAACCTATTGCTAAGTATATTTTACTTCTTATTGTTTTGGTATTTTGGTTATATGCTAATAAAGTGGAATTTTCTCATCGATATGCTTGCTGGTCAACCTATTCAGAGGAGGAAATCAACATAAATGTTTTATACGATTCCATCATTCCTTGTATTATTTGTATTTTTTCTTTTTATATGGGAATATACTATTTTGGAAAAAAAGCGAAAATCCCATACTCAAAAATAAACTGATAAAAACATTTATCAGCCGTTACTTCTTATCCTGCTCAGTGTTTCCTGCGTAATCCCAAGGTAAGAAGCCACCATGCCGAGCGGCGCCCTTAGTATGATGCTGGGATTTTTCTCCATCAGGTGGTTGTATTTCTCTTTTGCGGTCATATATTGCAGAGAAGCTATCCGCTCCAGCATCTGTGTCATTAGTTTTCCCAGAACGAATCTGCTGAACTCAGAATATTCCTTAGAGACATTCAATTCGGCTTCCAGCTTGTGATAGTCGCAGGAAACGATTACGCTTTTCTCTATCGCCTGTATGCCGTAGCGCGAGGGCTCGTCATTGTAGATACTGTCTATCTGCGCCATGATTTTGCCCTCCGTGTAGAAATTACTCGTGATATCTTTGCCTTTTTCATAATAAAATGTCCGCGTAAGACCTTCCTCCACGAAATATATCTTTCGGTTAAACTGCCCGCAGCCGCTTATTTCACTGCCTTCTTCGTAAAATTCTCTGATACACTCTTTTTCAAAAAAAGCCTTAATCGTCTCGTTAATTGTCACATGCTGACTGAGATAATCTAATATCATTGCTGAAATTTTGGTGCAATTTACTAAAAAATGCCTTGACTTTTTCAGCCAAGGCATTCAAACAAACAAACTAAACATATAACAACCTCTTTACCCTCTTCATTTTGTTTATTTTTTTAGGTTTAAAAATTCTCTTCTTCCTCTTCTTTTTCTACTGGTGAAAGCTTTCTTACTTTTAATTTTAAAGCCAAAACACACAGCACAAAATAAACCGCCATCAAAATCAGCAAATGCTGAAGATATGGATAAGTCAGCTCAAAACTTCCCTTTTGGATAAGGATAATCTTAAAGGCTTCCAAAAATGGCGTCAGCGGAATGATATTCGCCAAATACTGTATCGCTGTGGGCATCGCACTGCTTGGCCAAGTAAATCCACCGATGATGAACGCCGGCGAAGCAATAATCATCAGAAACTGCGTTGCTTTCAAAGCATTTGGCAAGAGAACACTGAAAAGTGCGCCCAAAAATGTACAGGTCATGATGAAAACCGTAGCAAGAATCGCAAATCCGAAGATGTTTTCTAAAACAGGTATCTTAAAATACCAGCCCATCGCCGAAAGTATAAGGATATTTACCACAGAAATTATCCAGATAGGAAGGCATTTCATGATGAGCATCAGAATAGCAGAACTTCCTTTATAATTCTCCAAGAAAGATTTTCTGCGAAAATCCGAAGCGAAACTCACCGCCATAGCAAGCAATACTACCTGCTGGAAAACCACGCCCATCATGGCAGGCCACATGAAGATAAGATAGTTGGAAGTGGTGTTAAACATCGTGATGTAGTTCGCCTTGAAAGGTTCGTACTGCATCTTTGCCTGTTCTGCATTGGCACCTCTTTTTTGGAGGGTTTTCATTTCCATTCCTGCGGACAATGTCCCGAGCGTTACCTGAATCGCTTTAGAGGAGAAATTCGCAGTAAGAACATTTCCTGTATTCACATAAACATTTATTTCAGGATATTTTCTCAGCAATATATCTTTCTCAAAGTTTTCAGGGATTTTCACCACTGCGGCAGCTTTTGTCTTGATAACTTCATCTTCCAATCTTAGCGGCTCTTGGGTATAGTGGAGGACTTTTATCGTTTTATTGTCTCCCAGCATATCCACCACTGTGGAGGATGTGGGTGTGTGGTCTTGGTCTATGACTATCACTGGGAGATTGTCCACTTTTCCTTCTTTGTAGGTAAACCCAATGAGCAGCCCATAAACTATAGGCCCGAGGATAAATACACTTCGCAGGGTATCATTAGCCAAGAATATTTTGAACTCACGCTTTAGTAAGTGAATAAACTTTTTCATTATTTTAGGATTACATTAGAGTTTACCAAGATATTTTTTGTCTGCTGAATATCCTGTGGTTTTACTTTTATTTCATAGACCGCTTCCTGCATTTTATAATCTGGGAAAGCAGTGGTCACATCGGCGTATTTGGTCAGTTGTTTTATCGTCATTATCTTCCCTGAAACAGCAGCTTTGTTATACACTACTTCCATATTTACAGTCTGCCCTTTTTGGTATTTTGCAATCTGCCCTTCTGGAACAGTAAATCTGAAATAAGTACTCTCTGGCAGATATCCATTGAACAATGCAAATCCAGCTGTCGCCAGCTCACCTTTATGAAGTGTGATAGATTCTATTTCCATATCGCTGGTAGCAATCACATATCGTTCAGAATAGGCTACTCTTGCCTCTTGCAGTGCTCCCGCTGCCTGCTCAGCCTGTCCAGCTGCCATACCTATTCTCTCATAACGAGTTCCGTTTTCCACATCTCTAAGCTCTGCGATTACCGCATCATATTGCGCTTTTGCGCCTTGGTATTTAGCGATAACTTCATCGTATGCCTGCGGTGACATCAGACTGTCTTTGAACATATTAGTAGCTCTGTTGTATGATTTTTGTGCGTATTCATACTGTTCACGAAGCCCTCTTTCTTTGGCTCTTAACTGGCTTAATTGGTTTGCCGTAGCGCCATTTCTTGCCATCTCAGCTTGTGCAGTTGCCGCGTGTGTCGCTCCCTGAGCCTGAGCTATTTTAGCCGAAATCTCTGGCGCATCTATCTTCGCGAGTGTATCTCCTGCCTTTACCGTCTGCCCTTCTTCTACATAGATTTCCAAAATTCTCCCTGTGATTTTCGGAGCGAAAGAAATCACTTCTTTTTTCACTTTTCCTTCCACTGCGCTTTCCTGTTTTTCGCTGTTACAAGAAACCAATGCAAATGCAGTCAATAAAAGAGCAGATTTTACAGCATTATTCTTAATTTTTATATCGTTTAGTTTCATTTCTTTGTTGATTTTATTTGGTTGTTAAAATTATTCAGTTTGTTTGTTATTAAAATTTTTCTACATCTAAATTTTGTGTGGATTTCATCAGTTCTATCGCTGCTCTTCTTTGGTTAAATACAGCCGTTTTGTATTCTAATTCAGCCTTTTCCAAATCGTTTTCAGCATCTATCAGATCCATAGATTTTTTCACACCGTAGCGGAATTCTTTTTCCACTTGGTCTAATGCATTTTTGGCGATTTTACGAGCTTTGTCCTTTAATTCTATCTGAGCCAAAGCAATGTCATAATTGGTCTGATTATTTGCAAGATTTAGCTGCAATTTTCTCTGCGCATCTGCTTTTTTGTTCTCCAAAACCATTTTGTCTATCTTGCTCTTTTCAGCTTCTCGTTTTCCTGTATTTCCATCGAAAAGGCTCCATTTAAAGCCTATTCCAGCATTAAACATCGGAAAAAGACTAAGCGGTTTGGTATGAATATCCAGTTTTTTCACCAAATGAGGAACCACATCATTAGAAGTATGAATATGGTCACCATAAAGCCCAAAGTAGGACAACGAAGTAGAAAGCTGCACCTTTGGAATCCACCAAGTTTTCTCGGCTTTTATTTTGTATTCCGCCGCGGCTATTCCGTGGTTTAGGGCGTTT
>CAUQOP010000115.1:0-4069 GCA_963519505.1 uncultured Flavobacteriaceae bacterium
TTTTTTACACTCGTAATCAGCCTGTTGATATCAATAGGCTTGGAAATGAAATCGTACGCTCCGTTTTTCAGGCAGGTTACAGCGGTTTCTATATCCGCATGTCCCGAAATCATTAGAAAAACACTTTCAGGCTTTATTGAAAGACTTTGGGTGAGGAGTTCATTTCCTGATAATTTAGGCATTTTGATGTCTGAAATAATCAGGTCAAAGTCATTTTTTTCTATTAATTTATAGGCATCCAGACCATTTTCTGCAATGGTGATTTCAGAGCCTTGTATCTCGTCTGAAAGTATGTTTTCCAATATGTTAGAGATACTTTTTTCGTCTTCTACTATTAAGATTTTTTGCATGAGACAAAGGTAAGAAAATTTTATTTTTTTCTTTTATGGCTTTAATGAAGAATGGAAGAGTGAATTTATATACACAAATTGTTCGGTAAAAATGCGGAAATATTATATATTTGCTTAAAATATTTTGTAGTGCGCTGGTTTAGGATTATTTTATTTTTATTAGTCTTGTTGGCATCAGGCTATACGGCTGTGATGTATTATTTTTTTGAGGAGAAAAATTCTTTTGTAGTGGAAAAGGAAATAGAATTTCCTTTGGATAAGGTTTTTCCTCAATTTGATGATTTGCAGAACTTTACGAGATGGAATGATTATTTTTTGTCTGATAAAGATTATCGCTACCGTTATTTTTTGCCATACGAAGGGGAGGGAAGTTCCATGAGCTACAATCATGCGAAGGATAAAAATAAATATGGAGAGGTTTTTATCAGAAAAATCAAAGAAAATAAGAGTATCAGCTATGAATTATATCAAGAACGAAAAGAAGTTCCATATAAAATCAATGTAAATTTTTATCCAAAAGGAGATAAAACCAAGATTGTGTGGCAGGTGAATACGCCTAAATATCCTCTGTTGCTTAGGTTTAAGGCAGCAGATTCTGATATAGAAAGCTATATAAATAATAATGTAACTGTAAGTGTCAAAAACCTTACCAATCTGCTTTCAGGGAAAGTGGATAAAGAGGTGATGTTCAATCAGATAAAATATGACAGCATCATGATAGAGGAGCAGGACGAAAGGCTGTTTCTGGGCGTGAATGTGAGCACATCTAATAAAAAAGGGGCTTTGTTTAAAAATATAGTCATCAACCACAATAGGGTTTTCAGCTATGTGACCAAAGACCTCTCAAAACGGGAAGATGAATTCGGAGAGCCAGTGCTTTTCACGGAGGCGGGAGAGCTTAAAAACAAAGAAGTTTCGTATTTCTATGGCGTTCCTTTGTCCCAAAAAGTGAATGTTTCGGATAATAATTTTGCTTTTAGAACCATTAAAAAATCAAAATATTACAGTATTTATTACAAAGGAGGATATGAACAGCGAACAAAAGCTATAGCCAAACTTTTGGATAAGATAAGGAAAGATCTTCTTCAAAACGGAAAGCTGGAAGAACTATTTGTAGAGGCTCCGTATAATGAGAATGATGTGGTACTGAAATTATCATTCCCAGTTTACTAAAATTAAGACTAAAATTCATAAATTTGTAACTCAAAAAAAGTAGGAGAATTAAAATGTAATGGACAGGTTTTCATTTTTAAATACAGCGCATATAGAGTTGATAGACAGTATGTATCAACAATATCTTCAGAGTCCTGATAGTATAGAACCTTCGTGGAAGTCGTTTTTTCAGGGCTTTGATTTTGCATTAGAGAATTATGGAGAATCAGTGCAGGAAGTTCCTCAAGTGGTGCAGACAGCCATAAATACAGGTGCCGTGCCAGAGGATATCCTCATGGAATTTAAGGTTATAAATCTCATTGAGGCTTATCGTACCAGAGGGCATCTTTTTACCAAGACCAATCCCGTAAGGAAGCGTAGAGAGTATTCGCCGACTCTTGATATTGAGAATTTCGGTCTCACAAAGGCTGATTTAGGTAAGAAATTTGACTGTGCTACACAAGTCGGAATGCCTGCTCCAGCTACTTTGGAAGACATTATCAAGCGTTTAGAGCAGATATATTGTGACTCCATCGGGGTGGAATATATTCACATCAAAAATGTGGAAGAGAAAAATTTCATCAGAAAATGGATTGCAGAAAATGAAAATCATCCGATTCTTTCCGTAGAGGAAAAACGCCAGATTTTGCATAAACTAAACCAAGCCATAGCTTTTGAGCGTTTTCTTCATACTAAATTTGTCGGACAGAAAAGGTTTTCTCTGGAAGGCGGCGAGTCCCTTATCCCAGCAGTAGACCAGCTTATTAGCTATTCTTCACAACATGGTGTGGATGAGGTAGTTCTGGGAATGGCTCACCGTGGAAGGCTGAATGTTCTGAGTAATATTTTTCAAAAATCATATAAGGAAATTTTTTCTGAATTCGAAGGAAAGGAATTCGATGAAGATGTCTTCTCTGGCGATGTGAAATACCATCTTGGTGCTTCTAAAAGAGTGACAACGGCTTCTGGCGAGGAAGTTAGAATCAATCTTGTTCCTAACCCGTCTCACTTGGAAACAGTAGGAGCTTTGGTTCAAGGGATTTGTAGAGCGAAAATAGACCAATACAAAGGAGATTACACCAAAGTTTTACCGATTGTTATTCATGGAGATGCTGCCATTGCAGGGCAGGGAATTGTCTATGAAATCGCTCAGATGATGACACTGGACGGCTATAAAACAGGTGGAACGGTGCATATAGTGGTCAATAATCAGGTAGGTTTTACGACGAACTATCTCGATGCTCGTTCTTCTACTTATTGTACTGATATAGCGAAGGTTACGGACTCTCCCGTGATGCATATCAATGCTGATGATGTGGAGGCTGTGGTGCATGCTATTCGTTTTGCGGCAGATTATAGAGCCAAGTTTCACAAAGATGTATATATAGACCTTTTAGGTTACCGAAAATATGGGCATAACGAAGGGGATGAACCCAGATTTACCCAGCCTAAACTATATGATATAATCGCAAATCATCCTAACCCAAGGAAAATTTATAAACAAAAACTGCTTCAGGAAGGCATAGTTTCGGATGAAATCATCGCAGAAATGGAGCAGGAGTTTAAGCTTCTTTTGGATGAAAATTTCGAGGCAGCGAAGGAAATAGAGCGCAATCAGATGTCTATTTTCATGGAGGAAGATTGGCGTGATTTCTCAAAATCAGCTGTGGGAAAAGCCTTGGAAAAGGTGGATACCAGATTTGATTTAGCTGAACTAAAAGAATTAGCGCAAAAACTTTTTGTGCTTCCAAGCGATAAAAAATTCATTAATAAAATTATTCGTCTTTTCCAGCAGCGACTGAAAATGGTTCAGGAAACCAACGAGTTAGACTGGGCTTTAGGGGAATTGTTGGCGTATGCTTCTCTGCTGAAAGAGGGCTATAATATCCGTATTTCGGGCGAGGATGTGGAGCGTGGGACTTTTTCTCACCGTCACGCCGTTTTGAAAACAGAAGATACGGAGGAAGAATATATTTATTTAAAAAATGTTTCTGACAGCAGGTTTGATATCTATAATTCCCATCTTTCTGAATATGGTGTTCTTGGTTTTGACTATGGCTATGCCCTTGCTTCTCCGAAAACCCTTACGATTTGGGAGGCGCAGTTCGGGGATTTTGCCAATGGAGCGCAGATTATTATAGACCAATATTTGGTAGCGGCAGAAGAAAAATGGAAAATCCAAAACGGACTTGTGATGCTGCTTCCTCACGGAATGGAAGGACAGGGCGCAGAGCACTCTTCTGCGAGGATGGAAAGATTCCTTACGCTTTGTGCTAATGAAAATATTTTTGTGGCAAATTGTACCACGCCAGCCAATTATTTCCATTTGCTAAGAAGACAAATGAAATTGCCGTTTAGAAAACCATTGGTGGTGATGACTCCGAAATCTTTGTTGAGACATCCAAAAGTAGTTTCCAGCATTGAGGAAATGGCAAATGGAGAGTTCCAAACTCTGATAGATGATACTCTGATAAATGCTGAAAAAGTGCAGAGAGTAGTCCTATGTAGTGGTAAAATCTACTATGAACTTTTAGCAAAAAGAGAAGAGCTAAACGAGGAAAGAGTGG
>CAUQOP010000116.1:0-4068 GCA_963519505.1 uncultured Flavobacteriaceae bacterium
GATATGCCGCAAAACTCGGTGCGAAAGTCCAGTGGCTGTGCCATCCATTTCGGTCAAAAGTGATGAATGGGCTTTCTCTTCCCGTGATACGCTTTATAGACTGAGCAAAAACTCCCGACAGCGCAATACTTTCTATGAGCTGCATAGAGGTGCTGATTGCCCGATAATCGTTTTTAAATAAACCATAGGTAGCAAGTCCTCCACTGATTAAAATCACCGTAGTTCCATTACCGATGAAATACAGCGCAGAGTTCACATCCGCAGGGATTATTTTTAGAAATCCGAGCTTGCGGTAGGTGTGGGCTTCATTCATGCCAAGAGCTTCGCCAAAATTTCGGCTTTCTCTAATGACCCAAGGGTCGGCAGGGATGAGAGCAGCGGTGCTTCCCAAGGCGGCAAGTCCGTATGGATAGTATTTTTTTGAAACTATATCAGTGGCTGTTCCTGCGATGTTTTTGGGAATTTTATTGACAATATCCCAAAACTTTGGCTTTTGATAGATAAAAGTTTCGTTTTCAGATATTTTTACTTCTTGGATTTTTATATTCTGAGTTTGTATGCTGTCCAAAGGAGTTTCCACAGCCAGACTATCATTAGTCTGAGCCATGAAAAAAGAACTTAGAAATAAGCTGGCAAAAATTGTAATTTTCATTATTAAATAATTAATAAACTACGCCCAAGAAAGGGTCTTTTTTTTCTTTTTTAGGTTTGTTACATTTGTATTTATGCGTCCAGTATGCTAGTTTCATGGAGAGAATCCCCAGTCCAGCACCGAATAGGACATCGCTCACATAGTGTCTGTTGTTGGCGATTCTCATGATTCCCACGACACTAGCCGAACCATAGGCAGCATAAGGCACCCAAGGATGCTCGTCCTTGTATTCCATGGCAAGGATAGTTGCTCCGCTAAAAGCGTACGCGGTATGCCCAGAAGGGAAGGACATTTGGGCTCCGTTGGGTCTTTTATTATTGATGACTTGTTTCATAAGGTGCGCCAGTCCCAAAGTTATGATGTGTCCTTTAGCATGTATGACTAGACGGTTTTTCCAGTCTGTTTTGGGTTTCATTCCCATCAGCTCAAAGCCATAGACAGCGACATGAGGAGCAAACTGTAGATAGTCATCAAATTTATTTCTAAAATGAGGAATCTGTTTGTTTCTCCACTGGTGGACTTCCTGTTTGGTTTTCCCTTCAGAGATTAGCCCAAGA
This sequence comes from uncultured Flavobacteriaceae bacterium, assembly GCA_963519505.1. Lineage (GTDB taxonomy): Bacteria > Bacteroidota > Bacteroidia > Flavobacteriales > Weeksellaceae > JABCPE02. Next base: position 1,210 of record CAUQOP010000116.1, read on the forward strand.
GCCATCAGCCCAGCAGGAATGTAGAGTTCCTTGGGTCTGAATTTGGGTCTTTCAATGAGGTTTACACTATCTTGTTTAGGCTCTATGTTCAGGGTTTCCTGTGTTTCCTTTATTTCTTGTTCTGTCACTTCCTGCCTTTGTTGTTCTTGTGCAAGACATTTGCCATTTGCAATGAAAAATAAGGGTAAGAAAAATAAAAACTTTAACAACATAAATTCTTAAAATTAATAGTTTTTAAAATTAAAATTTAACTTCAAAAAAGATTTAATTCTGTAAATTTTTCATTTCAGTTTTTATTCTATCTTGCAGATTTTCAGATGCTTTTATTAGTGGAAGTCTCAGATGGTTTTTGATAATGCCCATTTCTGCTAAAACTGTTTTCACGCCGCAAGGGTTTCCTTCTGCGAAGATAAGTCTTATGAGTTCAACGAGCTGATTGTGAATAGCATATGCTTCTTTTACTTTGCTTTCTTTAGCAAGTTTTATCATGTCTGAAAAAAGCTTAGGATAAGCCTGTCCAATTACCGAAATCACACCGTCTCCACCAGCCAGAGTGACAGGAAGAGTGAACTCGTCATCACCCGAAACCAAAGAAAAACCAGCAGGTTTCTTTCTTAAAATATCAAAATATTGACTGATATTCGGAGAAGCTTCTTTTATCATGAAAAGATTTGGGAAATCTTTGGCAAGTCTCAGTGTCGTTGCGGTTTCTATATTTTGACCTGTTCGCCCAGGAACATTGTAAATGATGATGTTTTTCCCTGTGGAAGCCAGCATTTTATAGTGCTGATAAATTCCCTCTTGATTAGGTTTGTTATAATATGGAGAAACAGAAAGAACACCTTCAAAGTCGCTTAAATCCGTAGATTCTATTTGTTCCTTAACAGCCAAAGTGTTATTCCCTCCGATACCTAAAACTAGAGGAAGTCTTTTGTTATTTACTTTTACGATATGCTCTATGACTTGTGCCTGTTCAGCCTTGGAAAGTGTGGCAGTTTCCGCTGTAGTTCCCAGAACGACTAGGAAATCCGTTCCATTGACGATGTTATATTCTACTAATTTAGTTAAAGAATCAAAATCTATGGATAAATCCTCATTAAATGGCGTAACCAAAGCTACTCCCAGACCTTTTAAATTACTCATTGTTTAAAATTTTGAAGCCAAATTTAAGGTTTTTATTAAAAAGATAAAAATAAGCAGGGACTTTTTAAGTAAAATTTAGGATTTTGCTGTTTTTTATATTTATTCCATACCTTTGAGTATTGTATCTGAGTAAAAATCCCGAAATAATCTATATATTTGTGGCTGTATTTTAAGAACAAATGAAAAATAAAAGCATATTATTAGGAGCAGTTTTGATGGCTGTGGTGTCATGTACTACACAGCTGAATGTAAGCCAAGTTTCTCCTCAGAAAAACCAGTTGATCAATGGAGAAATAGCGCAGAAAAAAGAGTTGGTTTCCGTTATCACGCCATATAAAAAGGAATTGGAAAATAAAATGAACCAGAAAATTTCCCATACCGAGGTGGAGCTTAATAGGAAAGGAGATAACAGCTCGCTCGGACAGCTTCTGGCGGATTTCGTGCTGGAAGGAGCGAATGACTGGGGTGCGAAAAACAGCATTCCTGCGGTGGATGCAGCGATTTTAAATATAGGAGGAATCCGAAATGATATCAGCAAGGGAGATATTTTGCTGAGAAATATTTTTGAAGTGATGCCTTTTGAAAATCAATTGGTTATCGTTAAAATGAAGGGCGAAGACATACAAGATGTGTTTGACTATTACGAAAAACAAAAAAGAAATAATCCCGTGGCAGGTTTTACAATAGTAGTAGAAAATGGAAAACTGACACAAGGGCTGATAAACGGCGAAAAACCAAAAGCTGGTCAGTACTACTACATCGCGACATCGGACTATTTGGCTTATGGAGGAGATTATATGAAATTTTTCCTAAAAGGAGAACAGCTTATATTAACAGAAATGACCCTGAGGGATTTATTTATTGAGAAATTTAAACAAAACCCAGAGATAAAAATAAAGCAGGAACAAAGGCTGCAATTTATCGGGAATAACCAATAAGGATGAACAAAAATGAATAGAAAAGAATTTTTGAAAATATTGGGTGGAGGAGCTTTGGCAACGACACTTACGCCAAATGTTTTGTCAGCAAAGACATTTGATTCTAAAGATACGCCTGAAAAAATCACCATTCTTCATACCAACGACCAGCACAGCAGGATAGAACCTTTCGAGGAGGGGCACAGTAGATATCCTAATCAAGGGGGATTTGCGAGGAGAGCCACTTTGATAGAGCAGATTAGAGGCGTGGAAAAAAATGTACTTTTATTCGATAGCGGTGATATTTTCCAAGGAACGCCTTATTTTAATATGTTTGGCGGCGAGCTGGAATTTAAGCTCATGTCCATGATGAAATATGATGCGGCTACTATGGGAAATCATGATTTTGACAATGGTTTGGAGGGATTTTTAAAGGTTTTACCGAATGCTAAATTCCCTTTTATCTGTTCTAATTATGATTTTTCGGACACGATTTTAAAGGGAAAAACACAGCCGTATAAGATTTTTAGAAAAGGAAATATTAAAGTAGGCGTGTTTGGTCTGGGAGTGAAATTGGAAGGGCTTGTCGGAAAAAAATATTACGGCGAAACTAAATATCTTGACCCTGTTGCGACAGCGCAGAAATACGCAGATTTCCTTAGAAATACCAAAAAATGTGATTTGGTTGTTTGTCTTTCGCATTTGGGATATGATTACGGACAGTCAGAAGATTTGGTTTCTGATAGAAAATTGGCGGCTCAGACTCACGGGATAGACATTATTTTAGGAGGGCATACGC
>CAUQOP010000117.1:0-4059 GCA_963519505.1 uncultured Flavobacteriaceae bacterium
GTTTTAGGTAAGACAAATTTCCCTGTATAAGCCTGTATCCCAGGTTCTATAATCTGGTTCCCTACCTTAAACGGATATGCAAATCTAGCCACCCAGTGGAATTTTTTGTTCAAATCATAATTATTCCCCGTCTGTCCATTATAGAATCCCAATGCGAAAACTCCAAAATCCCCCGAGTGTTTCAGACCTTTTTTGTAAAGGTAATTCATTATCTCTTTCTCCTTCTCTCTCGCCCACATGAAATAAATCCCCAGATCCCTTTCATCTTTTAGACCGCTGTTGATAGCATCATTTCTATCCAAAGGAAGTCTATCGCTGCTGGACTGAAGGTTCTCATAGCCATAAGGAACTTTACTCTGCCCGATACGGATTCTGTATTCATTTGTAGAGTTTAAACCTAAATCAAAATAAGCATCTTTGATAACTCCTACAAGGTTTTTACCTCCTACCGTTTTAGCAAAATCAGGCTGGATGTAGAAAAATACTCTTGGAGTAATCTGCCCAGAGAATTTAAATCTCAATCTTCTGAAAGACAATCCGTTCCCCTCATTTCCCCAGAAGTGGTCACACTGCTCGCAGCCTAAATCAGGATTGCTTTCTAAAAACTCATTATATCTCACTTGGATATATCCACCGAAGGAAATTTTGTCATACCATTTGGAAGATTTTTTTTCTTCCTTTTTATCTGCCGAGTTGGCAGCCATCATTTCCTTTAAAGACTGGATTTCCAGCTTTAGAGAATCTAATTCTTTCTTATTAGAAATTACAAGAGAATCCTTAGCTGACTGATTTTCTTGAGCGAAAACCATAGATGATGCTAAGGCAAGAGATGTGAATGCTATTTTTCTCATTTTTAAATTTTTAAACTCGGCAAATATAATTATTATTTATTTCAAAAATCTTTATCTTTTTTATAAATTCATATTTTATTTGTTAAAAACTTGTCATAATTGTTAATTTTTAGTTAAAATTTTATTATTTTAATTAAAATAACAAGCAGATTTAAAAGAAAAAATATATTTTTGTCATCAAACAAATATTAAAATATTATATTTTATGAAAAAGGTAGTGTTAAAATCAGCTCTAGTATTAGGAGTAATTTTGAGTGTGGTTTCTTGTAAGAAAGAAGAGAAAAAAGAAGGACACGCTGACCACAAAAAAGAAAGAAAACACAAATCTGAGTATGAAAAGACAAAAGAAGTAAACGGTATTGAAATTACAGAATACCATGTTTTGTCTGAAGAAGAACAGAAAAAACTAACTCCTGATATGGTGCTTCAGCAATTAGCTGCTGGTAATGAGCGTTTTAGAACAGGAGCAATCACAGCCAGAGACCACTCTACTGCAGTGTTACAAGCTGTTGATGGACAATATCCAAAAGCATATGTTCTAAGCTGTATAGATAGTAGAGTTCCTGTAGAGGATGTTTTAGACCAAGGTATCGGTGACCTATTCGTAGGAAGAGTAGCTGGTAACTTCGTAGATGTAGACCAATTAGGAAGTATGGAGTATGCAGTAAAATCTGGTTCTAAAGTGATTATGGTGCTAGGACACGAAAGCTGTGGTGCTGTAAAAAGTACAATCGATGATGTGAAATTGGGTAACATCACTGAAATGCTATCTAAAATAAAACCAGCTGTCGCTATGACAAATAAAACTTTCACAGGTGAAAAGTCTACTAAAAACAAGCAATATGTGCATGATGTAGCTATAAACAATGTGAAAAATACAATCGAAGAAATCCGTAAGAGAAGTCCATATATCAAAGAAAAAGAGGATAAAGGAGAAATCAAAATCGTTGGTGCTTACTACTCTCTTAAAGATGCTAAAATCGAGCGTATAAACTACCAAGTAGATGGATTAAGCGAAAACTAATAATCTTTTTTTTATATACAATCAAAAAGGAGTACTTTTTTCAAGTGCTCTTTTTTGTTTTTTGATATCACGCCATGTCCACGGAGCTACAGGGTTTTTATCCTGCCAAAGCCCTCGCTTATTTTCCCTCGCTTCAGTTTCTATCTTGTCATATTCTTTATCCGAAGAATATTTCTTAAAATGCCACGCATACCCTGCTTTTACCATTTCTTTATTGATATTGGTCTCCCCAACGAATACTTCTGCGATGATTCTCTGATATCTGTCCTTCTTCTTTTGTCTGACGATTTTCACTTCTTTTCCGAAACATAAATCTGATGCAAATTTCTTTGCACTTTTCCCAAAAGGCTGTCCTTTTTCTGGTGCGTCTATGTGATTGAGCCGAACTTTAACTTCTTGATTTTCTTGATATAAAACCTTAAAGGTATCTCCATCCGAAATCCCTACTACCCTTGCATAAAATTCATTCGGTAAATCTTGTGCTGATGCAGAACAGTAGCAAAAAACGGCTACGATTAAAAATATTATTCTTTTCATTTTTAAATAAAAAAGAGAAGTAAAAAACTTCTCTAAATTTTAAATTTATATTTCTACTGCTTTTATCAATCTATTTTTATCACTGAAATATTCCTCAATAGAAATCATACTTTCCGTACGCATTACATCATCTATATCATTGATTCCGTAGATTATTCTCTTGGCATCATCAGTGTCTTTCGCTCTGATTTTACAGAAGATATTGTATTTCCCTGCGATAACGCTTAATTCCGTCACATTTGGGATTTTTTCTAACTCTTTGAGGACATCCATTGTCTTATTTGATTTACTCAAGAAAATACCAACATATGTGATAAATCTGTAGTCTAGTTTCGTGTAATCTATCACGAGAGATGAACCACGGATGATTCCTACATCCTCCATTTTTTTGACTCTCACATGGATAGTTCCTGCGGAAACTCCCATTTTCTGGGCAATTTCTGTAAAAGGCATCCTCGTATTTTCTACTAAGTAATCTAAAATTTTCTTATCAATTTCATCAAGTTGTGAATTATGCATATCTTATTCTTTTTATCAATGTTTAATACAAGTTTTCAATCGTTGGACAAAAATACTTGTTTTTATTCAATTATAAAAGGATTTTTCAATAAAAATTTTAATTTGACTTCATAGTATCTTGTTTGATGCTGTCTTTCTTAGTTTCTTGAGTTTCTTTTTTAGACTTTTTCTTTGGTAAAAACCTATTAAATCCATATGAAAGCACTAGACCACCACCATATGTCTGGTTGGCTCCCGCAGAGCTTCCTAGAACCAACCCTACATTAGAAGGTTTAGAATATACCCTTCCTATGAGGCTTCCGTTGTTGTTTTTAGACATATCATACTCTATGATTCCTTCTCCTGAAAGATAGTTGTTCTGCGTCCTTGTGCTTCCTGACAAAGGAACTCCTGTTCCTGCTTTTATGGTAAGCCTTGGCGAAATGGTGTAGCTCACTTTTGCACTTGCTCTGTCGCTGGTATTTAGACTTTCTGAACCTTTGATGTAATCTAAATCAACTTGTAAATCACTACTAATCGAGTTAAACGCTGAACTCAGCTGCTGGAAGAAGACATTCACCCCAGAAGCTATCGCTGAAGAAGCGTTTGTATTAGAGACATTGAAGTTTCCTAACGCCAAAATAGACGCAAACTGCAAGACACGCTCCTCTTCTGTAGCCAATTTAGTATTCAGCACCTCACGAACTTGGCTGGACACCTCTGGAGCCTGGATTACAGGTCGTATATTTGGAGCAGTCAGCTTGTTAGTTATTTTTGTCTGTAGCTCTACATTCACTGGCGGAAGAGACCCCGTATTTAGATACTCTCCCATATTAGAAACTATGGCATCATAGCTGGCTGTAATGTTCAGTTCTGGATTCATAACATCTCCATTCCAGTGCAGATTACTTCCTTTTTTAATATCAAATTTTTTCTCTAGAATAGCCTTTGAAATGTATGTTCCAGACTCTACAGAATACCCCCCAAACATACGCATGTTACCAGTCTTATCCATACTGAATTTCATATTTTGGGTATTCCCCTGAACGCTGATATCTCCTACTTCATCTCCTACCAAAACATTGACTGTAGAGTTTTTGTCAGCCGAAATGTTCAGGTTGATATCCATAGCCAAACCTGTTCGTTTTT
>CAUQOP010000118.1:0-4057 GCA_963519505.1 uncultured Flavobacteriaceae bacterium
GCACCGATGATACCCATGATTTTCTGTGCATCATTCAGACCATGTCCTAGACTGAATAGAGCAGAAGATACAAGCTGTAGCCTTTTGAAAGCTGTTTCAGCTTTATGAGGATTTGATTTTTTGCAAATATTTACGATGATAAGCGTGATAATCACAGAAACAAACATTCCTATGAAAGGCGCTAGGAAAATAAATAAGAATATTGGGATGACTTTGTCATATTTTACCACATCTTGTGTGAATAGTTTTTCAAAAGATAATTTGATAAGTTCAAAAAACGAAGCATTGTCATTTAACTCTCTAAATTCAACATAATTCCCATGAAGAGCATGCATTAGTGCGGCTCCAAGAAACCCTCCAATAAGCGTATGTGACGAAGAGGATGGAATACCAAGCCACCAAGTCAATAAATTCCACGCAATAGCCGCGATAAGTCCAGAGACAATAACTTCAAGGTTGATAAAATCTTCACTCACAGTTTTAGCAATGGTATTCCCAATGTTAAAAGACTGCGTGATATAAGCCGCAATGAAGAAAGCTGCAAAATTCCAAAATGCCGCCCACAAAACTGCTTGAAAAGGCGTGAGAACCTTTGTAGAAACAATAGTAGCAATGGAGTTAGCCGCATCGTGAAACCCATTGATATAATCAAAAACAAGGGCTAGTCCAATGATTGCTATGAGAAGTACAGGAAGTTCCATACTTTATTTTTTAGTTAGAGTTAGAAATTAAGCGTATTTGATGATGATGCTGCTCATTACACCAGCTACTTCTTCCGCCTTGTCAGTTACCTCTTCTAGGTAGTTCAGCACCTGCTGTACTTTGATGATGGTAATAGGGTCATTGGTCTCGAATAGCTTAATAAGAGCCGAACTCTGCACATCATCAGCAATGTTTTCTATACTATTGATTTTGATGCATGATTCTTTCACAGCCTCCAAATCTTTAAAATCTTTAAGGTTGATGATAGCATTTTGAATCTCTATACATGCCTTTTGGATAAGAAGAGAAAACTCTTGGTAAGCCTTTGTTTCAGGGCTTTTGAATAGAAAAATGTATCTTGTAGAAGCATAAATATAGTCTGCTACATCATCCAGAGATGTCGCCAAAGACTGTATGTCCTCTCTATCAAAAGGTGTGATGAAATTCTTACCCAGCTCCATGTAGATTTGGTGCGTAAGGTCATCATTTTGATGTTCAAAATCATGAATTTTCTTTAAGAAAGATTCATCATTAGCATCAAAATTCTGAATTCCATTATGAAAATACTCAGACATTTCCACTAGATTAGCCGCCACTTTTTCAAATAAAGTGAAAAAAACTGTGTCTTTTGGTTGAAATGCCTTAAAAATATTACCAATTCCCATGAGTTCTAATGTATAAATTTTTCGGTTACAAATATAAACTTAATTTTACTTTTACAAAATAAAAAAACCTATAAATGCACTAATCAAAAATACATTTATAGGGAATTATTTAGTTTGCTACTTCTGCACGCATTTCTTTTCCTTTGAATTTCATCGCGGCAATGTTATTGAGGATATCTTTTTCGAAAGATTTTTCCACTTCAAAGAAAGAGAACTTCTCTAAAACTTCTATATCTCCGATATCAGCTCGTTTTTTAGATTTTTTGGTGGCTTGGTTGATGATGTCCAAAACATCAGTTTTCTTTAATTTATCTCTTTTTCCTAAATTAAAGAAAAATCTCACCATGTTTTCATTGTTTTTTCTTGATTTTCTACCGCCTTTATCTCTATCTCGGTCTCTTCCTCTTCGGTCTCTTCTGCTTTCTTTGGTTTCAGATTCGGCTTTTAGTTTTTGAGCTGTCAAATCATTATTGTTTTGATAATAAAGAGCCAAGTCTTTCAGCTGGAATTGAAGTAATTGGTGTACTAATTCTTCTTTGGAGAAATTGGAAAGGTCTGGGATAAGGCTGTCATCAAAGTCAAAGAAATCTTCATGTTCCGTGAAAAGCTGCTCAAAAACTCCCGCTACTTGGGCTTTTATGATGTCTTCTCCTTTTGGAATCTGTTTTTCTACAATTTCTATTTTCGTTTGACTTTTGATTTGGCTTAGTTTTCTGGTTTCCTCTGGTTTTATCAGAGCCATAGAGATACCATCTTTCCCAGCGCGTCCTGTTCTTCCGCTTCTGTGTACGAAAACTTCTGGGTCGTCAGGTAGCGAGTAGTGGATTACATGGGTAAGGCTGTTCACATCAAGCCCTCTGGCAGCAACATCCGTAGCAACCAGAATGTCAATGTTTTTCAATCTGAATTTCTTCATTACCGTGTCTCTCTGCGCTTGTGAGAGGTCGCCATGAAGAGCATCAGCAGCGTAGCCGTTCTGCATTAGGAAATCAGCCACATCCTGAGTTTCCATTTTAGTTCGGCAGAAAATGATAGAATATTGATTCGGATTCGCATCTATCAGTCTTTTTAGGGCTTCTTTTTTCTGACGGTAGTTTACTACATAATATTCGTGTTTTATGTTTTTCTTAACCGCGTTGATAGAGCCTACTGAAATACGATGAGGATTGGTAAGATAATTTTTAGAAATTCTCTCCACTTCCTTGTTCATTGTAGCAGAAAATAGTAATGTTTGCTTGGTTTCAGGAGTTTCAGAAAGAATAGTTTCTAAGTCATCCTTGAAGCCCATAGACAGCATTTCGTCCGCTTCATCCAGTACCAGCCAATGGATTTGAGAGAAGTCCAAAGCTTTTCTATTGATTAAATCAATAACTCTCCCAGGCGTTCCCACGATGATTTGAGGTTTTTCTCTCAAATTTCGGATTTGGTCTGTGATGCTGCTTCCACCATATACTGCTGTAGTTTTCACATTCGGCAAATATTTGGTGTAGTTTTTAATGTCTTTGGCAATTTGTAACGCCAATTCCCTCGTTGGGGCCAATACCAAAAGCTGTATTTTACGGCTGGTATCATCTATCATATCCAAAATAGGTAAAGAAAACGCCGCTGTTTTCCCCGTTCCTGTCTGTGCCAGAGCAATAAGGTCTCTGATGTCCGATAAAATGAAAGGAATGGTCTGTTTTTGGATCTCCGTAGGGCTTTCATAGCCCAATTCGCCAACTGCCTTGATGATTTCAGGACTTAAATTGGACTCGCTAAATAAATTCATTAAGTTTTTTAAAATTTCGGCAAAGATACATTTTTTATTTTTAATGATAAAAATCACATAATAAAATGAAAGTGGCAGAAATTTTTGGCATTAAATTTTCATTTTTGAAAACAAATTTTATGAAATGAAAAAATATTTATTATTAGCCTTTTTAGGTTTATGTTCGGTTGTTTATGCGCAAGATATTAGGGTAACGAAATTTAGAAACGAAGTAAATATAAGTAGGAGAAATCCCACTGATAGAGGTATTTTCCGTAATAGAAATATGTATGGAGACGGCAGGCAGCCGCAGCTGTGGCTTAGGGTTTTCGCTGAAGGGCGATTTCGCGTAGAAGTAGGAGGGCAGATGATGGAAAATTCTACAGGAAGGTATCGCTTCTTTGATTTAAATAGAGGAATACAGATGCTGTCAATCTATGAAAATGGAAATATTTTGGTGTATAGAACGCAGGTGGAATTGAGAGAAAATACAAGGCTGTTGCTGGATTTTGACGGTTATGACCTTTATCTTTTTAGTGAAGAAAATATTGATGACAATGGAATCCAAGTTTTTCCAAATATCGGTGGATATAAACCAATGATGAGCAATGAAGAGTTTGGGCAGTTTTATAGAAGTTATGCAGGAAAACCTTTTGATAAAGATAAAATGGAAACTTTCTATGTTGCACAAAAAGGGATGAATTTTACCGCTCAGCAGATAGTCCAAATGGTGAAAGCGCTTTCTTTTGATGACAATCGTTTAGAGCTGGCAAAAACAGCGTATGACAACTGCGTAGATCGAGAAAATTACTATAAAGTGGTGGATTCTATGACTTATAGTTCTACCAAAGAAAAACTGAGAGAATATATTCTAAAAAGATAAAATCAAAGAATATTTCTAAGAATCCAAAAAGAAATAACAATAAATAGGGCAATGTAAGTG
>CAUQOP010000119.1:0-4052 GCA_963519505.1 uncultured Flavobacteriaceae bacterium
CATATAATATTGTATAAAAAGAACTTTTTACTATCCATTTTCACTATGCCCGCTACAATATGAGCAAAGGTTCTAATAATGGGTAAAAATCTTGCAATGATGATTGCCATCGCTCCATTTTCTTCATAAAATTGCTGTGCTTTCAGCAGATAACTTCTTTTAAAGAAAAAAGATTCTTTCTTTTGGTAAAGTTTCTGACCGCTTTTTGAGCCAAACCAATATCCTACTGAATCGCCAAGAATAGCGGCAATACCCACAGTGGTAGCCAAAACCGTAGTATTGAGAAGGTCACTTCCTGTTTCTCCAAAGGTTTCGCTGATAATCGTGGTGGAATAAATCCCAGAAATGAACAACAGGCTGTCCCCAGGCAGGAAGAATCCGAAGAATAATCCCGATTCTGCAAACACGATAAGAAGCACCAGCCAAAAACCGCCTAATTTAATGTAAAATTCGGGGTTTACTAAATCTTTCCAACTTTCAAAATGTTCCATAAAATCTAATAATCAACAAAGATAATTTATTTAAGAATATCAGCGATAAAATTTTATATCGTTAAATCATGAGTTTCGTCACCTTGTCCTTCTGCCATTAGGAAAGATTTCAGGAAAGGAGTGATGTTGCCATTCATCACAGCATCTACATCAGAAGTCTCATAGCCAGAGCGGACATCTTTTACCAATTTGTAAGGATGCATCACATAGTTTCTAATCTGGCTTCCCCATTCTATTTTCATTTTTCCTGCTTCTATTTCGTTTCGTGCCTTGTTTCTTTCTTCCAATTCTATTTCGTAAAGTCTTGATTTTAAGAGCTGCATGGCTTTTTCTTTGTTTTGAAGCTGAGAACGGCTTTCAGAGTTTTCGATGATGATTCCCGTAGGGTGGTGGCGGAGTCTCACGGCGGTTTCTACTTTGTTTACATTCTGCCCTCCTGCACCGCTGGCTCTCATGGTTTCAAAGGTGATGTCGGATGGATTGATGTTAATCTCAATGGTGTCATCCACCAAAGGATAAACATAGACGGAAACAAAGCTCGTATGGCGTTTCGCGTTGCTGTCAAAAGGAGAAATTCTCACCAAACGATGCACGCCGTTTTCACCTTTTAGATATCCGAAGGCAAATTCTCCATCTATTTCTAATGTTACGGTTTTCACGCCCGCTACATCTCCTTCTTGGAAGTTGAGCTCTCGCACGCTGTATCCCTGCTTTTCTGCCCACATGATGTACATTCTCATCAGCATAGATGCCCAGTCGCAGCTCTCCGTTCCACCTGCTCCAGCTGTGATTTGGAGGACGGCAGAAAGCTCATCTCCTTCGCTGGAAAGCATGTTTTTGAATTCCAGATTTTCTATTTTTTCAAGAAGTTTTGGGAAAATGTCTTCCACTTCTTTTTCGCTGTCTGGGTCTTCTTTGGAAAACTCTACCAATACTTGTAAATCTTCAAATTCTGTATGGATTTCTTCGTATTCTTCCACCCATTTTTTCTTGGAGCGGAGCTGTTTCAGAAATGCTTCGGCTTCTTTCGGGTTGTCCCAAAATTCTGGCGAAGCAGTTTTCTCATCATCATTGGATATTTCTACCTTTTTTCGCTCTATTTGAAGGTATTTGTATAAATCTTCTATTCGGTTCTGTGTGTCTTTTATTTGCTCGTTACTAATCACAAATTCAAATTTTTACAAAAATAATAGTTTTTTGGTGATTTTAGTAATAAAAATTTATTTTCCGTTAAAAGTATTCATCGTATTGGTAATTCCTGCGAAAACGAAGGACAGGCAGGCATCTGCGAACTTATCAATTCTTTCGGGAAGTTTTTCATTTTCTTCCTCGCTCCATTCACCGATGACATAGTCTATCTGTCTGCCCTTTTCGAAATCGGAAGAAATCCCAAATCTCAGGCGGGCGTAGTTTTGGGTTTTTATCATTTCCTGAATGTTTTTCAGACCATTGTGCCCAGCATCAGAACCCTTTGATTTTAGGCGTAAGGCACCGAAAGGCAGCGCCAAATCATCGGTCACGACGAGGATATTTTCCAAAGGAATGTTTTCTTTCTGCATCCAGAATTTTAGGGCGTTTCCAGAGAGATTCACATAAGTGTCTGGTTTTAAAAGAATTACTTTTCTGCCCTTGTATTTTCCTTCGGCTGTCCATCCGTAGTTTGCAGAGCTGAATTTCGCTTCTATTTTTTCGGCAACTCTCTCCACGATTTTAAAACCGATGTTATGCCTTGTATTTTCGTATTTTTCGCCTTTGTTTCCTATTCCTAAAATTAAGTATTTCATTGTTTTAATTAAAATGATGATAATTCTCCATATCAATAATTTACACTTGGTAAAATAAGTAAATGATTTTAAAATTATGGTTTTATCTTTTTTTGAAATTAAAAATTATCAATTTCTATATCTGCTTGAATTTCACTTACTAAATCAAATACAGGGAATACTTTACCAAGAGGAATGATAATTTGATTTGGGTAAAGGGTATTGCCTTTAGGTATATTTTGATAAAGCATAAATTTTAGATAATTCTTTTCTCCTTCATTGATTTTAATTTTTTCTTTGATTTTGTGTTTAGGAATTTCTAAATAAAACTCTTCATCAGCAGGTTTTTCCATATTAAAAACCGTTCCTTTTTTTAAATTTAGAGGTTTGCCATTGATAAAGATTTCTAACTTTGAGAATTCAGCACCCAAACCATTATAATATTTAGGTCTATAAACAATGAGCTCAGTTTTTTCATTTTCCTTCTCTTTTATGGAAAATTCATTATCAGGTAAATGATAAATATAAGCTGACATCACAAAAGAATCAGGCTCACCTATGTTTTGAATCCATTTTATCCACATTGAGTTTCCTCCATTATTCAGGCAAAGGTTTGCTAGATAGTTCAGTTGATATTCAAATGTATTCTCCTCTACATTTTTTGAAGAAAATTTGGTTCTAATGGTTTTTATGGGTTTGTATTCCTGTTTAATATTGTTTTTGAAAAGTAAGTAGATGTTTTCTTCTTTCCCTTCATTGGTTTTGAAATGATATTTTTTCTGAGTGAAACCCAATAGAAAAGAGAATAAACCAAATAATACAAAAATCTTTTTCATAAAGTTATTTTTACAAAGATAAATAAAATTATCAAAGGATTTTATCTAATAATCTATTTACTTCCTCTGGTTGTTTTTCTCTTTCAGCTGGGCTTGGCTTTTGTGTCAGATAATTCAGCAGATGTTTGAATTTTTTACTTTGATAAAATTTGTCTTGTGGATTGTCTGGGAAATATCCTAAAAATACGCTTTTTTATGACCATTTTCTTCAAACTAAACGCCTTTTTTAAATGGATTTATGACCAAAATCATCAGCCAATATAGAAGTAGGTTTTGTATCTTTGTGTGAGAAATTTAATGATTAAAAAAGAAGAGTTAGCTTTTATTTGGTGTTCGGATGGTTTCAAAAATCTTGAACATCAAATAAAACTAAAAAGTCCTCACTTTTTTGTATTTGTTCATCTGTGTTTAGGGCTTGGCAGGAAAATAAAATTATTATGAAAAAAACAGCTTTATTTTTATTTATGTTATTTACTTTTGTGGCGAAAGCACAGGAAATATTTTTAATAGGAGAGTCGAATAAGAATGTGAAATATTACATTTATCCGAAAACTGTAAGAGAATCAGAAAGACCAGGTTATATTACAGCATGGTTTTTATCTGAACATTCTGTTCCTCAAAAATCACCTAATAACAAATATTATATGAAACTAAAAACCCAGACTTTAATAAATTGTAAATATAATAAAATGGGAGTAATAGTTGTTATAGCATATTCTAAAAATGATGTTATAGTATATGATTCAGGAAGTATAAATGAATATTTAGTTGAGGCGCAAGCTGTTATTCCTGAATCTATCGGAGAGAGGGTAATAAAGGCGGCATGTACTTTTTATAATGCAATGCCTGATGAAAACCAAGAATAAAATAAAACCGGCCTAAGCAAAATGCTTAGGCTGGGTTGTTTATTGAGCTGAGGAGCTGGTTGATTTCCTCAATGCTTTCCATACTGTCTTTTCGCA
>CAUQOP010000120.1:0-4033 GCA_963519505.1 uncultured Flavobacteriaceae bacterium
GTTATAAGAGACTGCATGTATTTTGGTTTATAGAAGAAAAACACAAAGAGTATATGGATAAAATGTATCAATTGTATAATTCACATGGTTTGGTGTATGATTATAAGTAAAAATAAAACAAAAAATTAATAATAAAAGCAGCCCAAAAGGCTGCTTTTTTAATAAGAGTTTTATTTCTTCCCAAATACAGAAATGTTGATGTATTTCTTTGGGTTTTGTTTTAAATCACTTATAAGCTCATTGAGTGAGTTAGAAGTTTTAGTTAAATTATTGTAAAGTTCTTCATCTTTCATTAGTTTTCCTAGAGAGCCTTCGCCACGGTTTATTCCAGCGATTACTTGGTTTAGCTGATTGGCTGTTTTGCTGAGCTCTTCTATGGACTGGTTAAGTTTTTTAGCATCTATTTCATCTGCTACTTTTCCAAATTTATCCACTGTGTTTTTTGTAGAAACCATCGTTTGGTTCGCGTTATCAAGTAGAGAACTTATTTTATGCTCATTAGAAGACAAAAGTCTGTTGGTTTGGTCAGCGGTAGTTTTGAAAGCTGATACAGTGGCGTTTAGATTAGCCAAAAGTTGTTTTATTTCTCTTCTGTTCTGCTCATCTAGAATTTTATTTGTGCTAGCCAGTGTAGAATCCACTTTTGTAAGAACGCTGGAAACTTTCGGTCCCATTTCGGATGCCATAGCATTGATGGCAGAAAGCTGGAATTTTCCTCCTAATGTATCGCCATCTTTTGCGATTTTGTTATCATAAACCAAATTGATTTTCAGTTGCTTACCACCCATTAAACTTGGTTCAAAGATTTCTACTGCTGAGTTTTTAGAGAAAGAATACTGGTCATCCACAGAAATTCTTACTACAAAACTTATTTTGCCATCTTTAGATGTTATAGGAATAATCTGGTCTACCAAGCCGACTTTTAATCCGTTGATAGTAACCGCATTAGATGGTTCTAGCCCATCTACATTGTCATATTTTACAAAGAAAAAATTATCCGTAGAAAATACATTTTTCCCTTTCAAAAACTGAAAAAATAACATGAAACTTACAATCGCAAAAATTGCAATAAGTCCCGCTTTTACTTCTTTTGATAAATTCATTATTATATAAGATGTATATTTTGAGGGTGCAAAGATAAGAAAAATCAAAATTATAGAAACAGGCTTTTGTTAATAAAATGTTAATAAAAAGTTTAAAAAAAATGCAGACACCCCAAAAGCCTTAAATTCCCTGAAAACAGCAATTTTAGTTTTAAAGTTTTGTTAAAAAATGGACTAACTGACAAAAATCATTTTTATTTTTGTCGAGTTTTTCTAACTTTGCCCCGTTCAAAATAGAAGTAACTCAAAAAGTTTACCCCCTATGAAGATATCCCAATTGATGAAAAAAAGTGTTTTATTTTATAGTCTTATGGCAGGATTGTTGTTTTCTCTTCAGTCTTGTGTATCCAATTATGTAGTGGCTACTCCATCAGCATATAAACCAGAAGTTTTAGCAGAAGAAAAGTCTCATTTTACATCTTTGACTCAAGAGTATAAAAAAGAACTAGAATCAAATAAGGCCATTGAAAAACCTGAAGAAAAAACTGTTTCTGCAAGAAAAATGGCAAAGAAAAAATCTTCTACTATAGATGGGATTCTTAGCGAAGCAAACACTTACATCGGGACACCATATAGATTTGGTGGGATGACTAGAAGCGGGATAGATTGCTCTGCATTTGTTCTTTCGGTTTATGGTTCAGCCACAGGGATAAATCTTCCTAGAATCTCTTCGGCTCAGGCTCAAGAAGGGGAAAGAGTAGAAAGAGAACAACTAGAAAAAGGGGATTTACTATTTTTCCAAACAAGAGGAAGCAGAATTTCACATGTGGGTATCGTTCAAGAAATTACACCAGAAGGAGAAATCAAATTTATCCATGCATCCACATCTAAAGGAGTTACAATATCTTCTCTAAATGAAAAATACTGGGGCTTGAGATTCAGATTTGCAAAAAGAATATTGACCAATGAAAAGATACAAGAAATGGCTTCATTGTAGATTTCTAAAGACTATATTTTAATTTATAATAATAGGAGAGGTTTCACTTTTGGGAAATCTCTCTTTTTATTTAGGATTAGAGGTGATTTATAGAACGCTTTATTCAAAAAAATAATTAAATTTGTCATAGTATATTTTTAATCATGTTGGAGAGAAAAAAAATAGAAGATTTTTTTAAAAAAATAGGAATAGAAGAATTGGTAACCAATCTACAAATCATTGAAAATGATGTCTATATAGATATGGTAGCCCATTCTCCAGCTATGCACGAGAAGAAAAAACTAGAAACAGCCATAAAAGAGGCATTTTCTAAGGAATTTGATAATCAATATGTATTAAAGCTCAAAATCTCTTCTCCAGAAACTAAACCAAAGCCAAATATCCGAGGAAAAGAAATACAAGGGGTTAAAAACATCATTGTCATAGCATCTGGAAAAGGAGGCGTAGGCAA
This sequence comes from uncultured Flavobacteriaceae bacterium, assembly GCA_963519505.1. GTDB lineage: Bacteria > Bacteroidota > Bacteroidia > Flavobacteriales > Weeksellaceae > JABCPE02. The sequence goes on from CAUQOP010000120.1 coordinate 2,492, forward strand.
ATCTACTGTAACAGCTAATTTAGCAGTGACTTTATCAAAAATGGGCTTCAAAGTAGGACTGCTGGATGCGGATATATATGGTCCATCTATTCCCACAATGTTCAATACTGAAGGCGGTAAACCAAGTTCCATCCAAATCGAAGGAAAACACCTCATGAAACCCATAGAACAGTATGGAATAAAAATGTTGTCCATCGGATATTTTTCAGGAGCAAATAAAGCTGTAGTTTGGCGAGGACCAATGGCAGGGAAAGCCCTTCACCAGATGATTCGTGATACGGATTGGGGAGAGCAGGATTTTCTACTTATAGACCTTCCTCCTGGAACGGGGGATATACATTTGTCTGTGGTTCAGGAACTTCCTGTTACGGGGGCGATTATTGTAAGTACGCCTCAGCATGTGGCTCTGGCAGATGTGAGAAGAGGAATCGCAATGTTCCAGATGGAAAGTATCAATATCCCTGTTTTAGGGCTTGTGGAGAATATGGCGTATTTTATCCCAGAAGAGCTTCCAGATAATAAATATTATATCTTTGGGAAAGAAGGCGCCCAAAATTTAGCACAAGATTTAGGAATTCCTGTTTTGGGCGAAATACCTTTGATACAAGGAATAAGAGAGGCAGGAGACATGGGAAAACCAGCTGCTCTGAATGATGGAGCTAAAATATCAGAAATCTACACAGAAATCACGAGAAATATGATAAAAAGCCTTATAGAAAGAAATAAAAATCTCCCTCCGACAGAGGCTGTTAAAATTACCACAATGGCAGGTTGTTCAACTAAAAAATAAGTAAAATCCTCATGGAAGAAAGCATAGAAACGAAAGTAAAAAAAGCATTGGAAAGTATCAGGCCGTTTTTGAATAATGATGGCGGCGATATAGAATTAGTAGAAATAAAAGGCAACAAAGTGTATGTCAGGCTTTTAGGGAACTGCTCTGGCTGTCATATCAGTAATTCTACTATAAAATTAGGCGTGGAAACCACTGTAAAACAGCATGTCCCAAGTATAGAAAGTGTGGTAAATATAGAATGATTTTTTAGGTGAATATTATTAGGTTTAAGGCAAAAAAAGCCTTAAATTTGCTCAATATATAAATTATTTTACATCATATTATTATGGAACAGTACAATGTAGAGCAAGAAATTCAAAAATTTGTTGCTGGGGTTGAAGCAAGAAACCCAAATGAAACTGAGTTTATTCAGGCAGTAAAGGAAGTTGCTGCAACGGTAATTCCTTTCATCGCGACTAAAAAACAGTACCAAGGCAAAATGCTTTTGGAAAGAATGGCTGAGCCAGAGAGAACGATTATTTTCAGAGTTCCTTGGGTAGATGACAAAGGACAAATCCAAGTAAACAGAGGCTACAGAGTACAGATGAACTCTGCTATCGGGCCATACAAAGGAGGAATTCGTTTTCACCCTTCTGTGAATTTGAGTATCCTTAAATTCTTGGCGTTTGAGCAGACTTTCAAAAATTCCTTGACTACACTTCCAATGGGTGGTGGTAAAGGTGGTTCTGACTTTGACCCAAGTGGAAAAT
>CAUQOP010000121.1:0-4030 GCA_963519505.1 uncultured Flavobacteriaceae bacterium
GGGAATGGCTCATTGAAGGAAAAGGCTCAATGGTTTTTTCTGAAGATGAAGCAGCCTCTACTCCTTCTTCCTATTCATTAGAGGAAAGTAAAATAAATGATGATGAACCTATAATTACAGGGCTTTTCTCTATTCCTTCCCAAGAAATGGATGAAAATACAAAACGAGAGGAAGAAAAATCTGAAATTTCGGAACCAATACAATATAATAATATAGTAGAAAATACTCCTGAAATTTCAAAAAACAAAAATATTTCAGAAGTAGAAACTCCCATTGAAAAGGGCAACAACATAAAAAAAATCGTTTTCTTTTATGAAAATGGAAAATTTGAGGTTTTTGAGCCTTAAATTTTGCTTACAATATTTGTCTATATAATTTTTTTTATTAAATTTGCACCTTGTTAATCAACCTCTGACGAGAGCCGTGTATGTTGTTTGACTTTAAACCTTTTATTTATATATAAAAATGGACTTAATTAAGTATGTTCAGGACAAGTACATTACAAAGAAAGAGTTTCCTGAATTTAAAGCTGGTGATACGATCACTGTTTATTATGAAATTAAAGAAGGACAAAAAACAAGAACTCAGTTCTTCAAAGGAGTGGTTATTCAGTTAAGAGGAACTGGTGCTACTAAAACCTTCACTATCAGAAAGATGAGTGGAGATGTAGGTGTAGAAAGAGTATTCCCTATCAACATGCCTGCTCTACAAAAAATAGAAGTTGATAAGAGAGGTAAAGTTAGAAGAGCTAGAATCTACTACTTCAGAAGCCTTAGAGGTAAAAAAGCTAGAATCAAAGGTAGAGGTTTCTAATCTGACCTTAGGTATAATTCAAAAGCCCATGAAATTATGGGCTTTTTTTATTTCTTTTCACTTTGGTTATACGCCAAAATTATTTTTTTCACGATAGGGTGCCTTACTACATCAGATTCATTCAGATGTATAAATCCTATTTCTTCCACATTTCGGAGGATTTTCATAGCTTCCTGTAAACCAGACTGTTGATTTTTAGGCAAATCTATCTGGCTTGGGTCTCCTGTAATGATAAATTTAGCATTCATTCCCATTCTCGTAAGAAACATTTTCATCTGTGAATGAGTCGTATTCTGGGCTTCATCTAAAATTACAAAAGCATCATCCAAGGTTCTCCCTCGCATAAAAGCCAGCGGCGCCACTTCTATCACCCTTTTCTCTATAAAATTTTCCAATCTTTCATGTGGAATCATATCACGAAGCGCATCATATAACGGCTGTAAATACGGATCCAGCTTTTCCTTCAAATCCCCTGGGAGAAACCCTAAACTCTCCCCTGCCTCCACGGCTGGCCTTGTGAGAATGATGCGTTTTACATTTTTTTCTTTAAGGGCTTTCACAGACAAAGCTACACTCGTATAGGTTTTCCCTGTTCCCGCAGGACCTATGGCGAAAACCATATCCTTTTTTTCGGATTCTTTGACTAGTTTTTTTAGATTGGTTGTTTTTGCTTTTATTATTTTTCCATTGACACCTTTTACAATGATGTCTTGGTCGAAAATCAGCTGTTTTTCAGTTTCATCTTTTATATTCAAGATATTTTCCACATCTTTTAGCTCTATTGTATGATGATTCTGAATAAATTTAACAATATCATCTAATTTTTGCTCTAAAATATCCAATGCCTGCTGATTTCCAGCTGCAAAAATATAGCAGTCTCGCCCTGTGATTTTTAGGGTTGGAAATGTAGATTTTATTAAGTTAAAATATTGATTTTGAACACCATAGAAAGTTTTGATGTCAATATCTTTTATTTCGTAATTTAATTCAAACATTTATTTTATTAAAAATTTATTGTTTTAAATATCCAAAAATAAGCAATATCTTTGTAAAATAGAAAAAATACGATGTCGATTATTACACTTACTACAGATTTAGGAACAAAAGACCATAAAGTTGCAAGCATTAAAGGAAGTATTCTCAGTTTGGAGAAGAATGTTCCTATTGTAGATATTACGCATCATATTGAACCTCACGACATTATACAGACCGCATATATTGTCAGAAACTCCTATTCACATTTTCCGAAAGGGAGTATCCATATCATTGCAGTAGATTGTTTTTATCATAAAGATAGAAAATTTTTAGTTTTAGAAGCCAATGGACATTATTTCATAATGCCTGACAATGGGCTTTTCAGCTTGATTTTTCCAGATATAAAACCTGAAAAAATCTATGAAATCTCTCACAATGCATCTGATGATGATAGAATATTCACTCCCATAGATATTTTTGTGCCTGTGGCTGTACATCTACACAAAGGAAATGATACCAAACTTATAGGAAAGCAAATCAAAAGTATAAAAGAAGTGGTTTTCCCAAAACCTAACTACAATGAAGCCCAAAAAATGATTGCGGGAGAAATAGTCTATATCGACCATTTTGGGAATGCTGTTTCTAATATCAGCAAGGAAATTTTTGAAAAATATCTTTCAGGGAACCAAAATTTTACAGTAAAATTTAGGGAATGTTCGATGAAAAATATAGTCAAAAAACATACTGATATTATCACAGATTGGAAAAAGGAAAATCTTTTCTTAGCGAAAGAATTGGCTTTATTCAATGAAGCTGATTTGCTAGAAATCGCCATGTACAAAGGAAGTAAGACCAACGGAGCCGCTCCTCTGATGGGGCTAAATATCGGCGAAAAAATCTATGTAGAATTTAGCTGATTCTATTTTTCGGATAATTTTATAAGGCAGAAAACTGCGTAATTCAGCATATCAAAATAGTTTGCCTCCAAGCCCTCGGATACTAATGTTTTACCTTCATTATCCTCTATCTGTTTGGTTCTCAATATTTTTTGATAAATCAAATCGGTCATTGAGCTGATTCTCATATCACGCCAAACTTCGCCATAATCGTGATTTTTCTTTTCCATCAAGTCTCTTGCTTTTTGGATAAAATCATCATAAAGCGCCATAATTTCGGCTTTATCTTCTTTGCCCAAAACCTCTGAAACTCCCCTATCCAGCTGGATAAGAGCGATAACGGAATAATTCACAATCGCTATAAATCCCTCCTCTTCATCTTCGTCTATCATCTTTTTGTCGGTCATCTGCAGAGTTCGGATTCTATTAACTTTGATGTAAATTTGGTCCGTCACCGAGCTGGGACGCAGCACTCGCCATGCAGCTCCATAATCTGCTAATTTCTTCTCAAAAAGATTTCTACAAATTGTAGAAACTTCATTATATTGATTTATAGTATTTTGCATTTTAATAAAATATTCGCCCAAAGATAAGAAATTATTATTTTTGTAGTATGAAAAATTTACAGTCATTTTCTATCAATTGCCGTGGAGTTCTTCTGGACTTGACTACTCCGAAAATCATGGGAATTCTCAATCTGACACCAGACAGCTTCTCTGATGGAGGAAAATTTAATGATAAAATTTCGGCTTTAAAACAAACCGAAAAAATGCTTTCCGAAGGTGCTTCTATCATAGATATAGGCGCACAATCTACCCGCCCGAACGCTACATTTCTCGCTGCAAATGAGGAAATTAGCCGACTGGGAAATATTATTTCATCCATTAAAAAAGAGTTTCCTCAGGCATTGATTTCACTGGATACTTTTCATAGCGAAGTTGCCTATTTTGGGTACAATGAGGGCATTGACATCATCAACGATATTTCTGGCGGGCAATACGACCTTAATATGTTCCCTACGGCAGCTAAAACGCAGCTCCCATACATCCTGACACATGGCAATTCCACCTACGAAACCATGCATGAAAAGGAAGATTATCAAGATATTATACTTGCCCTGAATCAGTTTTTTTCAAAAAAAACAGCGGAATTACTAGATTTGGGAGTAAAAGATATTATCCTTGATCCTGGTTTTGGTTTTGGGAAAACTATTGAAAATCAAAACCAAATGGTGGAAGAATTAGAACATATTTCTTTCGGAAAATATCCTATTTTAGTGGGAATTTCACGGAAATCCTTTATTTATAAACCTCTTGGGAAATCGCCTCATGACATCAACGAAGAAA
>CAUQOP010000122.1:0-4005 GCA_963519505.1 uncultured Flavobacteriaceae bacterium
GCTCCGTAGTCAGCTTAAACGGACGGTCTTTCCATGCAAATTCATAATCATTGGCAAGGACAAAATGCAAAGATTTTTGAGCCTTGATAGAACTATCCAAACTTCCATCAAGGGATTTGATTTCTCTATAATAAGGCGCCTGATAATAGACCCCTGCCGCGAAACGAAACAGCATATCCGCCTCCCAGTCAGGCTTTACAGCCAGCTGAAATCTTGGAGAAAACAGAAATTCTTTATTAAAACTCCAGTTCTGCACCCTCGCGCCTGCATTCACAAACATTTTATGCCCGCCCCAGAGGAATTTTTTGGAATATTGAGCAAAAGCCGAAAACCTCGTAGCACTCACATCGTTCATTCCGTTAATGCTGTAATTCAGGTTTAAAGGAGCCGAATTTAAAATCCCAAATGGATAATTTTGGATAGGAAAACTATATCCGCTATAAGACACGAATCGCCATTCGTTAGTAGCATCTTGCAGTTTTTCAGATTCTATCTTTGCGCCTACTTCTATTTTGGTATTGACCGAAGGAGAAAATTTTACTTTAAACTGAGACCCAAAAGTCCTGAGCAAAACATCATTCCTCGCGTGGTCTGTCTGCCCTCCTATATCATAAGATGCTGTATAATAGCCCGTAGAAGCGTTCGGAACGAACAATCTAAACGCCGATGAAATGGTATAATATTCTCGCTCTCTGTTTTGATAGGCGAAATTATCCCAAGAAAACGCCCATTTTTCATTTGGAATAAAATTCAGCGAGACCGCTCCCATCATATTTTTATACTTGTCTTCCTCCTTCCCATCATAATAGACATCCAGCGTAATAGGATTTTGCAAAGTCCCAAAATCTATACTCCTTTCCTTTGGTCGCATTTCATAGATGTTATTCATCCAATAGCCCAGAAAGGACAAATTCCATTTTGGATTAAATTTATAATTTATATAAGTCTGAAAATCAAAATATTTTGGGTTAAAATCGGTATTTTCGTTCAGCGTGTTTAAAACCAAATTAGTGTTTCTGTATCTCGCACCGAATAGAGCCGAAAGTTTTTGGTCTTTAGAAGCCATTCCCAAAGTCAGCCTGCCGCCAATGAGTGATGCCTCGCCAGAAAGCTCAAAACCCCTCGGTTGGCGGTAATAAATATTAAGCACCGAAGACATTTTGTCGCCATATTTCGCCTCAAAACCTCCCGCAGAGAAATTAACCGTAGAGACCATATCAGGATTGATGATACTCATCCCCTCCTGCTGGCTGTTTCTGATGAGAAGTGGTCTTAGGATTTCCACATCATTGATATAGGTAAGATTTTCATCAAAATTCCCACCACGCACCATATATTGAGAGCTCAGCTCTGCATTTGAATTTACCGAAGGCAGGGTTTTCAGCAGAGTTTCCACACCTCCCGAAACTGTAGCTGCTCCCTTTGCTTCCTCCGAGGAAATCTGCACATTCGTAAGGTCTGTGGATTTGGCTTTTTTCTGAAAAACCACCTCTTCTATCTGTTTTTCCTTTGGTTCCTCTTCTTCTGTCTGAGAATATCCCAAAACAGGAAAAGCCGACAGCCCCAATAGAACAATTCTTCTCATCAAAAAATATTTTTTTACAAAAATAAAAAAATCCAACATTGATTTGCTCAATATTGGATTTTAAATCATTTTTAAAGTGGCATAAAATTCAAGCCCATTTGTTTTTCTTGTTCTTTATAAAACCCTGAATCTAGTTTTTCTTTCAATGCTGCGAAAGCGTCCAGAGTTTCATTGATTTCCGCATCGGTATGAGATGCCGTAGGAATCAGCCTTAGCAAGATGTTTCCTTTTGGAATCACTGGATAAACCACCACCGAAGTGAAAATTCCATAATTCTCTCTCAGGTCTTTTACCAACAGCGTCGCTTCCACTGGCGAACCTTCGATAAACACAGGCGTTACACAAGTATTCGTTTCTCCTAAATTAAATCCTCTTTCTCTAAGTCCGTTTTGTAATTTGCGAACATTTTCCCAAAGTTTAGCTTTGATTTCTGGTCTGCTTCTCAAAAGTTCCAATCTCTTCAATCCTCCAATAACCATCGGCATTGTCAAAGATTTAGCAAAAATCTGAGAACGAAGGTTGAATTTAAGGTATCTTACAATCTGCTTGTCTCCTGCCACAAAAGCCCCGAAACCTGCCATTGATTTAGCAAAAGTAGAGAAATACACATCGATTTGGTCTTGGCATCCTTGCTCCTCACCAGCTCCAGCTCCTCTTTCTCCTAATGTCCCGAAACCATGAGCATCATCCACCAACAATCTGAAATTAAATTTCTTTTTCAAATCACAGATTTCCTTTAATTTACCTTGCTGACCTCTCATTCCGAAAACTCCCTCAGTAATTACTAAAATTCCCCCGCCGTTTTCTTCTGCTACTTTTGCTGCTCTTTCAAGGTTTTTCTCCAAACTCTCCATATCATTGTGTTTGTAAGTAAAACTTGTTCCGAAATGTAGTCTTACCCCGTCAATGATACATGCGTGAGAATCAGCATCATACACGATAACATCTCTTCTCGTTACCAAAGCATCTATGATAGACACCATCCCTTGATAACCGAAATTCAACAAATAAGCCGCTTCTTTCTCCACAAACTCAGCCAATTCTCTCTCCAATTGCAAGTGCGCTTCTGTTTCACCAGACATCGCTCTCGCACCCATTGGATAAAACATTCCGTATTCTGCTGCTGCTTTGGCATCTGCTTCCAAAACTTCTGGGTGGTTACAAAGACCCAAATAGTCATTTGCAGACCAGAAAACTACTTCTTTCCCTTGAAATTTCATTCTTGGCCCGATTTTCCCTTCTAATTTTGGGAAAATAAAATATCCTTCACCATAATCCGCAAACTGACCCAATGGTCCTGGATTTTGTTTAATTCTTTCAAAAATATCCATAATTTTTTCTAATTTATTCGTAATCAATTTTTTATATTATAATAGCTTCTTTATATTTAGCCATTTCACTGTGAGTAAAGCCCATTTCCGCCATCCACTCATCGCTGTACACTTTGGTCATGTATTTAGAGCCGTGGTCTGGGAAAATAAGCACCACCACATCATCCTTCGTAAAGGTATGATTTTGAGCGTATTGTTTAAACGCCTGCATCACAGCACCTGTGGTATAGCCTCCCATGATAGCCTCTTTTATAGCTATTTCGCGGGTCATATAGGCGCTGTTTTCATCATTTACTCTTACAAATTCATCTATTTTGTCAAAAAGAAGAGTATCTGGAATTAAGTTTTTTCCCAAACCTTCTATTTGATAAGAGTGAATTTCATCTTTATTGATTTTCCCTGTTTCGTGGTAAGTTTTCAGAATAGAGCCATCTGCATCCACTCCAATGATTTTCACATCAGGATTTTGTTCTTTTATGTATTTAGCTGAACCAGAGAGCGTTCCACCTGTTCCTGTACATCCAAAAAGATGAGTGATTTTTCCTTCTGTCTGCTCCCAAATTTCTTTTCCCGTAGTCAAATAATGCGCTTCTACATTTAACTCATTGAAATACTGATTGATATATACCGAATTAGGCGTTTCTGCGGTAATTCTTTTGGCTACTTCATAGTAAGAGCGAGGGTCATCAGCAGGAACACTAGCTGGACAGACATAGACAGTCGCACCCAATGATTTTAGGAAAGCTATTTTTTCAGGTTTTGTTTTATCACTTACCGCAAGAATACACTTGTACCCGCGTAATGCACTTATCATCGCTACCGAAAATCCCGTATTCCCAGAAGTAGTCTCTACGATGGTAGCTCCTTTGGTCAAAATTCCTTTTTTTTCAGCGGTTTCTATAATGTGCAGAGCTATTCTGTCTTTCACGGAATGCCCTGGGTTATAAGATTCTAACTTTGCAAAAACCTTTGCAGGATTGTCCTCTACCACTTTATTAAGCCTTACCATGGGAGTATTCCCTATAAGACCTAAAATATTATCATAAACATTATTCATCTAAAAAAATTATCTCTGAAAATTTTTGCAAA
>CAUQOP010000123.1:0-4002 GCA_963519505.1 uncultured Flavobacteriaceae bacterium
TTGCAGAGAGATTTAATGCTCAGAAAGGCGATTTGATGCTCGTTATGAGCGGCGATGCTAATAAAGTAAGAGCCCAGCTTTCTGCACTGAGAATGGAGTTAGGAAATAGACTTGGCTTAAGAAAAGGTGATGAATTTGCGCCGCTTTGGGTCGTAGATTTTCCGCTTTTGGAATGGGACGAGGAGAGCGGAAGATACCACGCGATGCACCATCCGTTCACCTCGCCGAAACCAGAGGATATTCCGCTTTTGAAAACTTCGCCCGAGAAAGTCAGAGCCAATGCTTATGACCTCGTGCTGAACGGTAACGAGATTGGCGGTGGGTCTATCCGTATCTATGATAAAGACTTGCAGTCCAAGATGTTTGCTCTTTTAGGATTTAGTCGAGAAGAGGCGGAAGCTCAGTTTGGATTCCTAATGAATGCGTTCAGATATGGCGCTCCTCCTCATGGTGGATTGGCCTTTGGGTTTGACCGTCTGGTCGCTATTTTGGATGGTAACGAGGTTATCCGTGACTACATCGCCTTCCCGAAAAATAACAGCGGAAGAGATGTGATGATAGATGCGCCTTCGCAGATTAGCCAAGAACAATTAGATGAACTATATTTAAAAGTTAATTTATAGAAACATGATTAGTGTGTATAATCCCATTTTTTTGGTTGTAACTATAATCATAGCTTGTTTTACAGCTTATTTGATTAACAAAAAGTTTCATGTATATGCAGCAGAGACATCTGCTAATAGATTTGGTAGCATTGATGCTTTGAGAGGGTTTTTGGCACCTTTTGTATTTGTGCATCATTCTTCTATTTGGTATCATTATGTACAGGCAGATGAATGGACAAAACCAGAAAGTCTATTGTATACACACTTGGGGGCGTCTAGTGTTCGATTTTTCTTTATGATAACGAGTTTTTTGTTTATTGGTAGAATTATCAGCGGTAAAGAAATAGACTGGAAAAGACTTTATAAATCAAGGTTTTTTAGGATTGTACCTCTTTATGTTTTTGCTGTTGTGTCTATAGTGACAATAGCTATGGTAAAAACTGATTTTGTTTTACATCAGAGTTTTTTTGATTTTATATTAAGCGTATTACGCTGGCTTTCATTTTTCCAAGTACCAGTAAATGGGTATGAGGACACTCCTCTAATTGTATCAAGGGTAGTTTGGACGCTTTCCATAGAATGGTTTTTTTACTTTACACTGCCTTTTTGGTACTTACTTTTGAATAGAAAGATGGTTAATTGGGGAATATTGCTTCTTTGTAGTGGATTGTCCTTATTTTTCTATTTTAATTCAGGTGGTGGGAGTTCTATTGTTTTCTTTATGGGAGGTTTTGTGGCAGTATATTGTATAAAATATTTGAAAAATAAGATTGATAATTTTAATACTATTCCTTATACATTGCTGGTTATAGGTGGAGTGTCTGCCTTATTGTTTTTGGAAGAAAGTAATAAGCTGAATGTTTTGGTTGTTACCCTTGTTTTCACACTGATAGCCTTAGGAAATGATATTTTTGGATTACTAAAACTCAATGCTCTAAAGGTTTTGGGGGAGATTAGTTATAGTATTTATTTGCTCCATGGTATAGTTCTTTTTGTAATGATAGATTTGGTTTTGGGGCGTGATTTTGTTAAGGGACTTACGGTGTTAGAATATTGGCTAATGATTTTTGGTCTGACGCCTATTTTGATATTTATCTGTACTTTGACATTCAAATATATAGAAAAGCCATTTATTAATAAAGGAAAAAAATAACATCTTTTTTGAGGATAAAAAACACAAATGAGAACTAAAAAGTTCTCATTTGTGTTTTTAGATTTATATGAATGTGTTTTTTAGTTCCACAGAATATTATCAATATCTGTGCCAAAATTAAATTTTAATTGCTATCGGTCTGTGGAACGCTTATTTTACTGAATAATTTTTCTTTCCAAGAAGTCCAGTTATATTTCTTAGCAAAGATAAAAATGATTAAAAGATATAATGTAAACATTAGAATAATATGATAAAATTCAATGCCAGGAGCAGAGAGTTCTTTGAAAAGAGAGGGTGTCTGGAATACTGACCAGTCCGATGTGGAGAGAATACACGCAAAAAAGTTGTTAGCGAAATGAATCCCAATAGCGAGTTCCAACCCATCATCCATCAGGGTAACGATGCCTAACAGGAATCCCATTCCGATGTAGAAAAACATGATTTTGTAGCCCATTTTGGAAACTTCTGGATTAGCGAAATGAGCCAGTCCAAATAAAATGGAAGAAAGGAAAAGCGGAACCCATCGATTTTTGGACAAAAGCCCGAGCCACTGCATAAAATACCCTCGGAAAAAATACTCCTCAAAACCTATTTGAACAGGCAACAGGAGCAGAGCCATAATGCATAACATAAAGAACTTCAATGGCTGGAAATTCCATGCGTAGCCAGAAGGATTTATAAAATATTCTAAAAAGAAAGTCCCTGCAATAGTCCCTCCATAAACTAAGAAACTGAAAGAAACTCGTCGGAAATCTATTTTTTTTCGGCTGGTGGTGAACTGGGTGATGGATTGGTTGTGAAATACATTAACAATAAAAAACAAAGGAAATAGAAAAAAAGCAAAGCTGACCAAGGTCAAGGCAAAAGTCGGGAGTTCGCCTATCTGGCTTATCATTTCTTTCATCACTTTTTCTGTTTCATTATTATTTTCTTGGAATGCTCCTTGGAATAAAAGTAATAAAACAATGGCGCATACTATGGCATAAACTCGTTTGCTTTTCGCCGAAAAAACCTGTGAAATGTACATAATAAATTATTTAGAATGATTTTTATCCATTAGTATACTTTATTTATGATTTGTTACAAAGATAAATAACAAAAAAACTCTTCTCGTATTTCACGAGAAGAGTTGAGGGTTTTATTATTCTTCTTTAATGTAAGAGCGATCAGCCGATATTTCGTATAAATATTCATCATATGTCGGGTCATTATGTGATCTCGCATGAATCCTTACACCATTAGGGTAATCGCCATTATAAGTATTCTCTTTATCATAACTATATCGGTATTCCCAATAATCTCCATCATGAAAATCTCTAGTTTTGATATTATCTATAAATCTAAGGTCTTCTATACGCTCAATGCCATGATTGTAATAAGGCAACTCATAGGTAAGCGGTCTGATATAAAACTCTACAACCAAAGCAGGAAAACCTTTTATGTTTCTAAGGGCGTTTTTGGTGTTATAGTATTCTATAGTTTGTTTAATGTTGCCTTGTTCATCAAAGGTTTTTGTAACTCTGCCGTTTTCTACAAGAAGAGTTATCGTTTTTTCTTTTCCTGTTTCAGGAATAGCAGAACAAGTGTCGGCACCCATCTCTATTTTGACAGTAACTTTGTTTCCTTGGTAAGTGTATGTGTGTTTTTTCTCAACAGAACAGCGAGGAGTAAGTCCTGTTCCTGGATAGAATTTAGTGCTTATTGCATGTGAGGAAGCTAGTCTGCCTTGGTTGTCATATTGGTAGGTTATATTAGTTTCACCATAATCATATCTACGATGAAAGCGACGCTCTTTTACTATTCTTCCATATGTGTCATACTCATAATCAATGTCAGATTTTCCCACGCCGTCTATATTTACAGATTCAATCTCATTTCCGTTTTTATACTGAAAAGTTACTGTAGAACCTTTTGATAATTGTTTCAATAATACTAATTTCTCTTTTGGAGGCGCTGGAGTTTCGTTGTTTTCATTGTTTTCTAGGTCTCTGTTACAGGACAATAGCAAGCACCCTAGTGCTAAAATAGATAAAAAATGTTTCATAATAGATAATTTTAAAATTTATCTAACAAATTTAGTTTATTTTCAGAAAATGATGAATGCTTATTTATGTGATTTTCATCATGTTTTTGAGCTAAAGAAGAGGTATTCACAACTTGAAACTATATTCCCTTTTTTTTGATTTAAAACTTTGTGGATTTAGGAAAATATATTATGTTTGCAAAAAATAACAAGTGTTATAT
>CAUQOP010000124.1:0-3999 GCA_963519505.1 uncultured Flavobacteriaceae bacterium
TTGCTATCATCATTGCATGTATTTTGTTAGCTATTATTATTTTAGCTCAAAATCCTAAAGGAGGAGGGCTTTCAGGAACTTTTGGAGGAGCATCTTCTGCATCTTTTGGGATACAGAGAACTAATGATTTTATGGAGAAAGCTACATGGACGCTTGGCGGTGTCGTGGTAGGGCTTATTTTTCTAAGTGTGGTGCTTACAGCGAAGCCTTCTGCTGTAGTAGTGCCAAGTGCTAAGCCTCAGACTACTGCACCAAGCAATGCGGCAAAGGCACCAGCGAAAGCTGATGAATCTGCAAAGACAAAATAAATTTGGGTTAATAATTATGTGAGTATCGGTTTAAAGCGAATTTCTTTAAACCGATTTCTAATTTTAAGAAATTTAATTACTTAGTAAAAAAAGATAAAAATAATAATTGATTATGAAAAAAGTAGGAATTTTATTATCATTTTTGGTAGGAATTAGTTATGTTTCGGCGCAGGAAAAACCTGTGTCAGAGACACAAGCAGACCTTTCTATTGTATACAAAATAGCCTACAATCCTTACAGAAAAGGAGCAATATTTTTGTATTGGGGCTGGAATAGGGCTATTTATAGTAATTCAGATGTTCATTTCAGAGGGAATGGCTATGATTTTACGCTTCATAATATGATAGCTAAGGATAGACCGACAGACTTTAGTTTTGATGATTATCTTAATCCGCTTCGTGTTACAATTCCTCAGACTAATGCTAGAATAGGATATTTCATTAAGGATAATTTGGCTCTTGTTTTGGCGCTAGACCATATGAAATATGTGATGAAACAAGACCAAACGACAGATTTCACTGGGAAAATTTCTGACCCTCACTATGCAGCGATGGTTAGAGATGGAAAAGTGGATTTGACAGATGGAGAATTCCTTACATTTGAGCACACAGATGGGCTTAATTATGTAAACATCGGAGCTGAGAAATATAATAAAATCTACCAAGGGAATAATTTTAATATTACTTGGTCTTACGGTGGAGGTTTAGGAGTTTTATATCCAAAATCTAATGTTAAGCTTTTTGGGAATGAGAGAAGCGACCGTTTCCATGTGGCTGGATTTGGACTAGATGCTAGAGCGAGTTTGAATTTTGTTTTCTGGAAACATCTGATGGCAAGGGTAGAAGCGAAATACGGCTATATCAACATGCCTGATGTGAAGACAACGCTGAACGACAGACCAGACAAAGCGCAACAAGATTTTGTTTTTGGACAAGTGAATTTCGGAATTGGATATATTTTCCAAACAAGAAAAAGTAAATAAAAAATGACAGCCATGAGTTTAGACTTGTGGCTGTTTTTATTTAGTCATAATTTCTTAAAGTCCTAAAATTAATTTTGCAATGGTGAAATATACCATCACACCAAGGATATCGTTGGAAGTGGTGATGAATGGACCTGTAGCGATAGCTGGGTCTATTTTATTTTTGTTGAGGAATATAGGAACGATGGTGCCTATCATCGCCGCAATGATGATGACAGAAAGCAGAGCTACGGAAATCGTAATAGAAATCATCATATCGTGATGATTGATAAACAGATTAAACCCAAAGATAATTAGTGATAAAATCAATCCCGAAGCCACAGCTACGCTCACTTCTTTCATTAGAGTTTTTAGGGTGTTTTGTCCCAAAGTATTGTTGGCAAGCCCTTGTACGATAATCGCTGAAGCCTGTACACCGATGTTTCCAGCGGTAGCCGCTATCAGCGGAACGAAGAACATCAAGGCAGGGACATGGCTCATCGCTTCTTCGTTTCCTTGCAGAACTCGTGAACCTATCAGACCGCCCACCATTCCTATGAACAGCCACGGAAGACGGGCTTTGGTGATATTTAGAATGGTATCTGTAGAGTCAATATCCGTAGCAATCCCTGATGCCAGCTGGTAGTCTTTATCCGTTTCTTCTTTGATAAAGTCCATGACATCATCTATGGTAATTCTCCCGACTAATCTTCCCAAAGCATCTATTACAGGCACTTCAAAGAGGTCATATTTCTGCATGTATCGCGCCACATCTTCGGCAGGTTCATTGTCCTGCACACATCTTATTTTGGAATTATACACATCCGAAACCTTGGAAGAAGTGCTGGTGGTAAGTAGTTTTTTTAAACTGAGGGTGCCGAGGAGTTTGTCTTGTTCATCCACCACATAGATAGAATAGACTTCGTCCATGTCTTCGGCTTGTTTGCGCATTTCCCTTACTGCGGCGATGATGGATAGATTATGGTCTACTTTTACCAGCTCCGTAGCCATGAGACTTCCCGCTACATGGTCGTCATAGCGGAGGAGTTCTACGATGCTCTGTGCCAGTTCGTTATCATCAATATGCTGGATGATTTCATTTTGCTGGTGTTCAGGAAGTTCAGCGATAATGTCTGCTGCATCATCGGAATTTATCTCACCGATGATTTCTTCTGCGATTTCTTTGGTGGAGAAGTTTTTTAGGAATTCTTTTCGGTCTTCTTCATCGATGTACAAAAGCATTTCTGCAGAAACATCATTGTCCATCAGCTCATAGAGAAACACTTTTTGAGAATCATCCAAAATCCCAAATAAATTGGCAATATCCACCGCCTCCATCTCCGAAATGATTTCCGAAATGGCTTTTGCATTTTTCTCTTCAATGTACGAAAGCAGCGGCTGGTAGATGTTTTCTTCTTTTGGCATGGGCTATTTTAGATTTTCTTTCCACTCATTGGTAAATGAGATGAAGTCTTGTACTGAAAGTTCTTCCGCCCGCAAATTTAAGAAATTATGACCAGAAAGTCCCTCAGGAATGTTTAAAACTTTTAGTGCATTGCTGAGTTTTTTTCTTCTTTGGTTAAAACCAGCTTTTACGATATTTTTGAATAGAGTTTCGTTTCCTGCAAGTCCTTCTTTGGGATTTCTCAGCAGCGAAATCACGCCAGATTTCACTTTTGGTGGTGGATTGAAAACATTTTCATGAACCGTGAAAAGATATTTGACATCATAATAAGCCTGAACCATTACAGATAAAATCCCATAATCTTTCGTTCTGGGAACGGCTGCTGTTCTTTCGGCTACTTCTTTTTGGAACATTCCCGCCATTTCTGGTATCTGCTGATAGTTTTCTATAATGTGAAATAAAATCTGCGAAGAAATATTGTAAGGGAAATTCCCTATCACGGCTGCCTGCTCATTTGGAAAGATTTTAGAAAAATCTACTTTCAGAAAATCTCCCACGAAATGGTTTTCTTTTAGCTGAGGATAATGCTCTTTGAGGTAGGCGATAGACTCTGTATCTATCTCTGCTACGAAGGTTTCGGTTTCTTTTTCTAAAAGATATTTGGTGAGGACACCCATCCCAGGGCCTACTTCCAAGACTTTCTCATATCCGCTGAAATGGAGGCTGTTTGCGATTTTTTTTGCGATATTTTCATCGGTTAGGAAATGCTGTCCGAGGTGTTTTTTAGCCTTTACACTCATTAAATTCTAAATTTTTCGGCAAAGTTAAGGCTTTTTGAAACAAAATTTATGATTTAATTAACATCAATTTTTTCGTATTACTAATGTGATTTAGCGAGATTTTTTATATTTTAGCCGAAAAATTTATCAAATGGCACATTCAATAGATGATTTTAATAGAAGAAGGCTGCGTTCCAGTAATATTACTGTGGTTATCAGTATCTCATTGGTTCTTTTTTTGGTTGGACTTTTTGGGTTGATTTTGATAAATGCACAGAAATATTCTGACTATATCAAGGAGAAGCTGGTCGTTGCAGTGTATTTTGATGAATATCTGGATCCTAAGGATTCCGCAAAAGCGGGTGAATATCAGCAGGAAACCTACAAATTGATTTCTGAACAGAAATATGTAAAAAAGACAAAATTCATTACCAAAGAAGAAGCAAAAATAATAGCTAAAAAACAGCTGGGAATAGATACAGAGGGACTTTTCGAGGAAAATATTTTCCCTCCATCGGTAGAAGTTACTCTAAAACCTTCCTATAT
>CAUQOP010000125.1:0-3980 GCA_963519505.1 uncultured Flavobacteriaceae bacterium
ACACATTTTTCATTAATATATGTTCCTATATTATCTTTGTTAGGATATCCATTTTTATTTATAAAATTTATTACTCTTTGGAAGTTTAGAGAATCTATTTTAATATTTGATTTTTTATCTATAACTATTCCTTCTTGTCTTATTCCTTGGTCTATCCCATATATTTCACACAATTCAAAGGCTAAATTATTTCTTGAATTTCTTTTACTCTGCGCCGAACATCCATACAAAACCACAAATAGAAGAAGAACTTTTATAACCGCACTTACTTTGCTATTTTTTATCTTTTCCATATCTTATTTTTATTTTCTTTCCAATTTATGCTGACTATTGTTCCCAAAGATAATTAAATTTTCGGCGCAGAGTAGCATAATTTTGTTGTAAATTTGTAGGATTATTAAATCTAATAAGAATGTCAAAGCCGAAAAAGGAGCAAAACGAATATATAGAAATCTACGGAGCACGCGAACACAACCTGAAAAACATCGATGTCAAAATCCCCCGAAACCAGCTGGTAGTCATCACTGGGCTTTCTGGCAGCGGAAAATCTTCCCTCGCGTTTGATACCATCTTCGCCGAAGGACAGCGCCGCTACATTGAGACTTTCTCTGCCTATGCCCGCCAGTTTTTGGGTGGTCTGGAGCGTCCTGATGTGGACAAGATAGAAGGGCTCTCCCCTGTCATCGCCATCGAACAGAAAACTACCAACAAAAATCCCCGCTCCACAGTAGGTACCGTTACAGAGCTTTATGACTTCCTGAGGCTGCTCTTTGCACGGGTTTCAGATGCCTACTCGCTCACCACTGGCAGAAAGCTGGTCAGCTACACAGAAGAGCAGATTTTAGAAGCGATAAAATCCAACTACAAAGATGAAAAAGTCCTGCTCACCGCTCCTGTAATCCGTGCAAGAAAAGGACACTACCACGAACTTTTCGTGCAGATGGCAAAGAAAGGCTATGCCCAAGCTCGGATTGATGGGCAGCTGCAAGACATTGAATATGATTTAAAACTTGACCGATACAAAAACCACGATATAGACATCGTTATAGACCGCTGGATTATCGGTGAAAGCGCCACCGAATCCCGTATGGAGAAATCCCTCCGCACGGCTTTAGACATGGGCGAAGATGTCATCGGAATACAGAAATTCGGTTCGGATGAAATAGAATATTTCTCTAAAAACCTAATGGACGAAGACACAGGGCTTTCCCTTGCTCAGCCAGAACCCAATACTTTTTCTTTCAATTCTCCGAAGGGAAGTTGTCCGCACTGCAAGGGACTTGGGATGATTAAGAAAATCAATACCGATTTCTTCGTAGAAAACCCAAAACTATCCATCTCCGCAGGCGCCTTAAAACCTTTGGAAACTTATAAATTCAGCAAATGGGTTTTAGCGCAGATTAGCAGTATTTTAGAGCTTTACGGACAGAGTCTGGACACGCCTTTTGAGAAAATCTCTCCAGAGGCGCTGGACTATATCTATAATGGCATTCACCTGCAAGAAACACGCGAACTGAAACACGCTGGAATCAGCAAAAAGATAAAAATAGAATTCGATGGGCTGATTTCTCATTTGGAACAAATCATCGAAGACAAAGAAAACTACGGAGCTACCCAAATAGAACGCGATTTCACGGTGGAACAAATCTGCCCAGAGTGTAATGGCGCAAGGCTTCAGGCATCAAGTTTAAGTTTTAAAATCGATGGTAAAAACATCGCTGAAGTGGCTGCATTGAGTCTTTCCGACCTGATGGACTGGCTGAATGATGTAGAAAATACTTTCTCCGATAAAAATAAAATCATCGCCTATGAAATTCTAAAAGAAATAAAATCCAGACTGCGATTTCTACTGGATGTCGGTCTGGAATACCTCAGCCTCAGCAGAAGTTCTAAAACCCTCTCTGGCGGCGAGTCCCAGCGAATCCGTCTGGCTACACAGATAGGCTCCCAGCTGGTAAATGTGCTTTATATATTGGATGAACCGAGCATCGGACTTCATCAGCGGGACAATGAAAGGCTAATCAATTCCCTGAAAAACCTCCGCGACATCGGAAATTCGGTTTTAGTGGTGGAGCATGACAAAGACATGATTTTAGAAGCGGATGAAGTTTTAGACATCGGCCCTAGAGCAGGAAAACACGGCGGCGAAGTTCTTTGGCAGGGAAAACCAAAGGATTTATTAAAGGCTGACACCATTACCGCTGACTACATCACTGGCAAAAGAAAATTAGAAATCCCAAAAGAACGAAGACACGGCAACGGAAATTCGCTGCTGCTGAAAGGAGCCACAGGAAACAACCTAAAAAATGTAAATTTGGAAATTCCTTTGGGCAAATTAGTGGTCGTTACGGGTATCTCTGGAAGTGGGAAATCTTCCCTAATCAATGGGACGCTCTACCCTATTCTCAATAAGCATTTCTACCGTGCTGTGCAGGAACCTCTACCCTACAAATCCATAGAAGGGCTGGAAAACATTGACAAAATAGTAGATGTAGACCAGACACCTATCGGAAGAACGCCACGCTCCAACCCTGCCACTTATACAGGTGTTTTCGGAGATATCAGAACGCTCTTTTCCGAGCTTCCAGAGGCGAAAATACGAGGCTACAAACCAGGAAGATTTTCCTTTAATGTAAAAGGAGGAAGATGCGAAACCTGCCAAGGCGGCGGACTGAAAGTCATAGAAATGAATTTTCTCCCTGATGTCTATGTCCATTGCGAAACCTGCAATGGAAAGCGTTTTAACAGGGAAACTCTGGAAGTAAGATACAAGGGCAAGTCTATTTCTGATGTCTTGGAAATGACCATAGATGAGGCGGTGGAATTCTTCCAGCCTATCCCAAAAATCTACAACAAAGTGAAAACTTTGCAGGAAGTCGGATTAGGATACATCTCGCTGGGACAGCAGTCTACCACACTTTCGGGTGGAGAAGCGCAGAGAATAAAACTCGCCACAGAACTCTCCAAAAAACAGACAGGAAACACGCTCTACATCTTGGATGAACCTACCACAGGGCTACATTTTGAGGATGTAAAGATACTGATGGATGCTATCAACAGGCTGGTGGATTTAGGAAACTCGTTCATCATCATAGAGCACAATTTGGATGTGATAAAACTCGCTGACCACATTATAGACATCGGCCCAGAAGGCGGTAAAAACGGCGGAAAAATCGTAGCCGAAGGAACACCTGAAGAAATCATCAAAAACAAGAAATCCATAACAGGAAAATTC
This sequence comes from uncultured Flavobacteriaceae bacterium, assembly GCA_963519505.1. Classification (GTDB taxonomy): domain Bacteria; phylum Bacteroidota; class Bacteroidia; order Flavobacteriales; family Weeksellaceae; genus JABCPE02. Next base: position 3,236 of record CAUQOP010000125.1, read on the forward strand.
TTGGCAAAAGAAATGAAACAATAAATTTAAAATATCAAAATCATGAGAAAAAAATTATTATTACCGCTAATTTTATTTGTTTCAGGGCTAATTTCAGCGCAAGATTGTTTTGAAGACTGTCTTGAAGATTACCCTAAACTGAAAAAAGAAGTTGCCAATTTAGACCAGTTTATCCCAAAAGGCTGGGAACTGATGGGCAGTGTAAATGGCGACATCAACAAGGACGGCATCACGGATTATGTTTTCATACTAGAAAGCAAAGAAAAATACAAAATCCCTGATGATTTCATGAATAAAGAATATTCCTACAGAATTCTCGGCATCACCTTTGGGAAAAAGGGCGGCGGATACCATTTGGCTCTTCAAAATAATAATTTTATCATCAATGGAGACCAAAACTCTTCATTAGATGAGCCTTTTCTGGATATGGAAATCAAAAAAAATGGCACGATTTGGTTCAAGTTTTACTTCTTCTACAGCGCGGGCAGCTGGTGGGTAAGCAATGACACCTATGTTTTCCGCTATCAGAACAACCGATTTGAGCTGATAGGCCACGAAAGTTCTTCCCTCCACAGGGCAACCCACGAGGAATCAATCACCAGCACCAATTTTTCCACCAAAATGCACCATTTCACTTACACGGATGAAAACGGAAAGAAAGAAACTTCTAAAAAGAAAGTAAAAGACATGAGACCCCTGCTAATGGAAGAAATAGACCCATATGATTTCAATCCTTTGGCGCATT
>CAUQOP010000126.1:0-3977 GCA_963519505.1 uncultured Flavobacteriaceae bacterium
CTACTCATTCTTGTCTAATAAATTATTTTTAATTTTAATTTTCCCTTTATCTCCATCATTTGTTAATTTTGAGTCTAAGGTATCTATACTCACATTTATTAAAGTCTCTCTAAAAATATTTTTTAAAAAATGGAGCACTACATCTCTATTCTTTCTTCCAAAATGATTATATATATTCCAACCAAAATGCATCAAATCAATAGATTTTAGTTCTTGGGGAGTTATAGATGGATAATTTGAAAAATCACTTACACCATTAGAGAAATCTATTATTCCTCTGCATAATTTTTGTATATCTTCATTCGAGCAATATGGAGGGAAAATTTCTATTATATATTGCTTAGCAACATCTTGCATGTGCTTAAGTTTAATTTCTTCATCTCGCATTTTTGTTTCACGAATAATATTTATATTTAGTTCTATTTCTGTACTATTTTTAACAATATCAGTATCTCTTTTAAAATCTAATATATTTTCAATTCCTTTATTCTTAAAGTTTTGTAATTTTCTTTTAATAAAACGATAACATTCACTAAGGAATAACATAAAGCTACAATAAAGACAAATTATTGATATTGCAACAGTAAAAAGGATTACATTAGCAATTGTATTATCTTCATAAATCATTAACTTCATCATAAAATTTATAATAACCATATTTATTGCTATTATAATAGCAGGAAATTTTGCTCCAAAAACTAAATATTTTTCTTTTATCATAATTATTTTTTTATATTCAACTTAATCGCTTTTACAGCTTCATTTTTCTTTTCATTCATCACTTTTGCATAAATTTGAGTCGTTTTCACATTAGTATGCCCAAGTAAATCTTTTACGATATAAATATCCGTTCCATTTGCAATTTGTAAAGTAGCAAATGTATGTCTAAAACAATGAAATGTAATATTTTTACTAATACCAGCATCTAAAATCCACTTTTTTAAAGGACGATTTATCCATGCTGCATTCATTAACCCTTCAAAAACTAAATCATCAGGTTTCCCAAATTCCCCACAAAGCAATAGTGCCTGTTCCGAAATTGGCGTATATTCTACTCCTTTAGTCTTTTTCTGTGTAAAATTAAGCTTTGGCTGCCCATTTTCTATACTTATTTCACTCCATTTAAGCTTTTGTATATCAGAGTGTCTAAGACCTGTAAGCGCTGAAAAAAGGGAAGCCCTTCTTATTAAATCATTCGCACAAGGAGTAGATGCCAATGCATCCAACTCATCATTAGTTAAATATTCCCTTCTAACATCTTTACTAACAATTCCTTTTGTTTTCGCAGATATATCTGTTTGAAAATATCCATCAACGAAAGCTTGTTTCAATGAGGCTTTAAAAATTGAAAAATAAGTTGATGCTGTATTTTGGGAAATTGTTCCTTTTTTACCACCTCCACAAGGAGCATCTAATAAAAAACGCTTAAAATCTTCTATAAATTTATAATCAATTTTCTCAAAACTTAAAATATCATTCTGAACAAACATTTCTAGAAAACTCACTGTACGATGCCAGTTTATTATAATTGATTTTGAACTCTTTTTATGTCTAATTCCTATTATTTTTTTGAAGTATTGAATAAAATTTTCCTGAGCTTTCTCTTGTTGAGAAATTTGAGAATTCCTCAATTCCGAATTAAGCTCTCTCTCATCAAATCCTTGTTGAATAATTTTTCGGATACTATCAGCATATAACATTGTTTCTTTATCCAAATCACTCTTACAGATGATAATTCCATTGTCATCTCGTTTGGGTTTATATGTAGTCTTCTCTGAAGTAGTTCTAGAAGTTCTCTTTTTATCAAATACAACTGTTTTTACACTTCTATTAATATACTTCCGTATTCTTTGAGGCTTATCTTTTCCTTCTACCATTACAGGGTAACTTTCTATATAAACATGCCATTCATCTCTATATTCTGATTTTCGTAACCTGACTGTTGATTTAATATAATTCCTTTTATTTCTCATATTAAATTAAATATTTGGTCTATTTTTTCTTTCGGTACATATACAAAACTTCCGATTTTCTGTTTCGGAATATTATATTTTCTTATCGCATTAGTTACCGTTGATGGATTCGCATTGTACTTTTTAGAAACTTCTGACAAAGTATAACAATCTTTAATATCATATGTTTTCTCTTTTTCGGTTTCTTCTTTCTTTTCTTCTTCTATACCCTTACCAATGAATAAATTATCAAAATCCGATTTTCTTACTCTTGTTAGGCGTTCCCCTAAATTTATTCCCAAAACAACATCTTTCCTTATCATCCTATAAACCGTATCTTTAGAAACCCCATATAGCATTGTTGCTTCTGAAACAGATATATATTCTCGACATTGAAGCTCCGCGATTTTCATCTTGTACTTAGAAAGCAAAAAATCAGTTTCTTGTTGTTCCTTTTCTTGTTTTTTTATTCTTTTCTGCAACTTCCTCGAACATTCTTTACAACAAAATCTTGTTGTGATTGTTTTTGCTTCAAAAGGCTTCTGGCAGTATTCACAAAGTTTAGGTATTCTTAATTTGCTGAATCCCATAATCAATATTTTTATTTTTAAGACCTATTAAATTAATTATGACTTATAAGACGCACATTGTCGCCAATTAAGACGCGGTACAAATATGATATTATTTTTTCATTATTATTTCCCAAAAATAATAAAAAACAAATATATCAGCAAAATAAAAATCGCCATAAACATTTAGTTTATAGCGATTTAATAATCATTCTTGATATTTAGTAATTGATACTATTTCACTTCTTCAAAGTCAGCATCTTGGACATTGTCTCCGCCTTGCTGCTGACCGCCTGCTGCTCCTGCATTTGGCTGCGCTTCGGCTTGAGCTTTGTAGAGCTCTTCAGAAGCTGCCATCCACGCTGCATCTAGGGCTTCTGTTTTAGGCTTGATTTCCTCTACATTTTTCGTTTCGTAAGCTGTTTTCAACTCTGCTAATGCTGTTTCTATTCCTGCTTTTTTGTCCGCAGAAAGTTTGTCCCCAAATTCTTTCAGCTGTTTTTCAGTTTGGAAAATCAGTCCATCAGCTTTGTTTATTACTTCTGCTTCTTCTTTTTTCTTCGCATCGGCAGAAGCGTTTTCTTCAGCTTCTTTTTTCATTCTTTCGATTTCTGCATCAGAAAGCCCAGAACTTGCCTGAATCTTGATAGATTGCTCTTTTCCTGTTCCTTTGTCCTTTGCAGAAACGCTAAGGATACCGTTAGCATCTATATCAAAAGTCACTTCAATCTGCGGAACACCTCTTGGCGCTGGTGGAATATCCACCAAGTCAAATCTACCGATTTCTTTATTGTCGTTAAACATTGGTCTCTCACCTTGTCCTACTCTGATGGTAACCGCTGGCTGATTGTCCGCTGCTGTAGAGAACACCTCTGATTTTCTTGTAGGGATAGTAGTATTCGCTTCGATTAGTTTTGTAAATACAGACCCCATAGTCTCGATTCCGAGAGAAAGCGGTGTAACATCTAATAGCAATACATTGTTCACATCTCCTGTAAGAACTCCCCCTTGGATAGCCGCACCGATAGCCACTACCTCATCTGGGTTCACTCCTTTAGAAGGCGCTTTTCCGAAGAATTTCTCTACCGCTTCCTGAATTGCTGGAATTCTGGTAGAACCACCCACTAAGATAATTTCATCAATATCAGAAACACTCATTCCTGCATTAGCCAAAGCTGATTTACAAGGCTCTATCGTTCTTTCGATAAGGTTGTGAGCCAATTGTTCAAACTTCGCTCTTGTCAAAGTTTTCACCAAGTGTTTTGGTCCAGAAGCCGTAGCTGTGATGTACGGAAGGTTGATTTCCGTTTGTGTAGAAGAAGAAAGCTCTACTTTTGCTTTTTCAGCCGCTTCTTTCAAACGTTGAAGCGCGATAGGGTCAGTTTTTAAATCTACACCTTCTTCGTTTTTAAACTCCTCTGCCATCCAGTCGATGATTACATTATCAAAGTCATCT
>CAUQOP010000127.1:0-3961 GCA_963519505.1 uncultured Flavobacteriaceae bacterium
CTTTTTTAACTCAAATTTTATTTCCAAAGAAAAGTCGCTAGGTTTCTTCGCTCGTATTTTTCGCTAAATATATAGTATCTTTGCCGTTATGAATCAAGATACGATATGCGCCCTTGCGACTGCCGATGGGGTGGGAGCGATAGGCATCATCCGCGTTTCGGGGCAGGATGCTCTGGCGGTGGTCAATAGAATTTTTGAAGGGAAAAATTTGGAAAAAGTGCCGACTCACACGGTGCATTATGGTTTTATAAAAGACAAAGAAGAAATAATAGATGAGGTGATGGTCTCCGTATTCCATGCACCGAGGACTTTTACGGCGGAAAATTCGGCGGAAATTTCTTTTCATGGTTCGCCACACATTGCCAAGAAAATCTTTGAAGCTTTGCTGAAAAACGGTGCGAGAACCGCCAAAGCAGGGGAGTTTACCATGAGAGCCTTTATGAATGGGCGTATAGACCTCTCTCAGGCGGAATCCATCGCCGACCTTATTGCTTCCGAAAATGAGGCTTCGCGAAAGGCTGCCCTTGAGCAGCTGAAAGGCGGAATTTCTAAGGAAATAGCTGCGCTGAGAGGAGATTTGCTGAATTTTACTTCGCTTATCGAACTAGAACTTGATTTTGCCGAAGAAGATGTGGAGTTTGCTGACCGCTCGGCGCTGATGGGGCTTATTGCTAATCTTAAATCCAAATTGGGCAGTCTTATTGATAGTTTTCAGTATGGAAATGCAGTGAAAAACGGCATCAATGTAGCGATAATCGGAAAACCTAACGCAGGGAAATCTACTCTGCTGAACGCACTTTTGAAAGAAGAAAGAGCGATAGTGAGCGACATAGCGGGAACTACCCGTGACACGATAGAGGAAGTTCTGCACATAAAAGGCACGGCGTTTCGTTTCATTGACACGGCAGGAATCCGCGAAACTTCCGACACGATAGAGGAAATAGGCGTGAAGAAAGCCAAAGAAAAAATAGCATCAGCAAAGGTGCTGCTTTATCTCTATGATGAGCAGGACAGTGCGGAGGAAATCATTAGTTTTATAAAAGAATTCTACCGCCCAGACCTTAAAGTAATGCTTCTTCATAATAAAATAGACCAAAACAAGGGCGTTTCTACTGAACATTTTTCAGAAATAGACCAAGCGCTGAAACGGGAACTTGTTCCTGATTATACGGATACTATTCTGGGGATATCGGCTCGGGAAAATATCAATATAGAACTACTCAAAGCAGAATTGTCCAGTTTTGTGGAAACTCTGAAAGGCAGCGAAAATGCAGTGGTAATTACCAATCAGCGCCACTATGAAGCCCTTAGAAAATCACAGGACTCCGTGGAAAGAGTAGAAGAAGCTGTGGTTTCGGGTATTCATACGGAACTTCTGGCGTATGAACTGCGCACGGCTCTGGAACACCTTGGAGAAATTTCTGGGGAATTTACCAATGATGAGGTTTTAGGGAATATTTTTAGTAAGTTCTGTATCGGTAAATAATCTCTGTTTTTACAAAGGATTGATAATGAGGTTTTTGTCTTTATAAAATACTATTTTACAATGAATTATCATTAAAATTTTTGATACTTCTTGATACTTTTTGTTGTTTTTTGATACTTTTTTAGGGTACGATTTGGGTTACAGTGTTGTCTCCAAGTGAGTTTTTTGAGACTTTTAGGGTGACGATGGAGAAATTATTACTGACAAATACTGCTAAATAATGGTAAATACTGTTAATTACTGGGAGAAATTATTAACATACAATAAAACGGAAAGTGTAAAATGAGTAGTAACATTAGGATAAATAGGATATGTAAACATTGTGGAGAAGTGTTTGTAGCTAAGACATTTAAGACTCAATTTTGTTCTCATAGTTGTAATTCAAAAGATTATAAAAAAAGAGAAAAAATCAGGAAAATAGAGGAGTCCCAAGAAGAATACAAAAGTGATTTGAAAAATAGTAAATCACAGAGTATGAATATGGAGGAACTCAAATCTAAAATCTATTTGAGTATAGCAGAAGTCTGTTTGTTGGTAGGAATGAGTGATTCTACTATCAGGAAGTTTGTAAAGGAGGGAAGACTAAAAACAATAAGATTAGGTAAAAAACATTTGATTTTAAAATCTCAGATAGAAAATTTGATGTGTTGATTTGGAGAACATTGTTTATTTGAAGATAGTGCAAATTAAATTCAAAAAATGAGTATTTACATCAGATTAAAAAAATAATAGTTAAAATCGTTTGAAAAATCGTTCAACACTCTTTCTATTATTTTTATTAAAATATTTTGGTCTTTCTATATCCTAATTTATAGATGAATATTAAAAAAAATAAAAATAGTAGATTCCTTATAATTATAAGTTATACAAAATTATATGTTATATTATAATAATTATAATTATAATGTTATAAAATATAAAAATATATTATATAGACAAATAAATTTAAATAAAAAATAAAAGAATAAGGTCGGTAGATAAAAAAGGTTAGAAGTAGTAAAGAAAGAAGTAGTCAGTAGTCAAAAAGAGAAGTAAATAATAAGAGAAAAAAAGAGAAATAGCCCGAAAAAGGTAGTTTTTAGAGGGAGGGGGAATTAAGAATCTATAAAAAGAGAACTGAGAGGTTGTCTTTTTATAGATTTTTGATTTAGAGGAGGTGGAAAAAACGGAAAGTAGTTGGTTTTATGTGAAAAATTAAGATATTTACAGTCTAAACTTTGAGGAGGTCGAAATCCTTAATTATTACTTTTTGTAAGTAATGGAAGTCCAAACTTTTTTAGGTTTGGATTTTTTTTGTTTAAAGTTAAATTAAAAGAGATTTAAAATAATGATAAATAGTAGAAATATAAAAAATGAAAAGTAGTAATACCCTTTGAATAAGGTGTTGTCTGTTGTCTTGTGTCCCTGATTAGGAGGAATGTTACATCATCAAAAAAAATAGAGAGATGAAAGTATATTTAAGACAGAGAAAGGGACAGTTGAGTAATAGTAATAAACAAAAAGGGAGAGTAAGAATGAACACTTTTTACTTGAAATATTATAATGAATATACAAAAGAAAGTACTTACGAAAGTTTAAAATTACAGATATATGATAAACCTAAAAATCAGAATGAGAGGGATTACAACAGGGATATTATTAGATTGGCAGAAGCTGTGAAGAGTGAAAAAGTATTGGAAATACAAAATGGGAGGTTTGGGTTTGTAAGTAGTAATAATGGAAAGATAGGATTTTTGGGGTATTTTGAACAAATGGTAATGAAAAAATATGATGTGAATGGGACTTATGGAAATTGGAAAAGTACATTGAAACACTTGAAAACATATTGTAATGGTAGAGAATTGTCTATATCTAAGGTAGATGAACAGTTTTTAGAAGGGTTTAAGAATTATCTTTTGAATGAGAAAATATCAGATAGAGGAACAAGATTGTCACAGAATACAGCGTTGTCATATTTCAATAAAGTAAGAGCGACATTGAAAGAGGCTCATAGAAATAAATTGATATCAGATAATCCAATGAGTAGAGTAAAAACAATAAAAGAGGAGGAGACTAATAGACAATATTTGACTTTGGAAGAAATACAGAAATTAGTTAATACAGAATGTGATAATCCTCTATTGAAAAGAGCTTTTTTGTTCAGTTGTATGACAGGACTAAGATTTTCAGATATAGAAAATTTGAAGTGGAAAAATGTGAATTATGATGAAAATAATGGTTGGGCTTTGAAATTTATTATTGTGAAAACAAAAGGTGTAGAGAACCTTCCGATAAATGAACAGGCGGTAAAACTGATGGGAAATAGAGGGAAAGAGGAGGAAAAAGTATTTGAGGGACTGCTGTATAGTGCTTATAATAATAAGAAATTACATAAATGGGTAAAAGAAGCAGGGATAGATAAACATATTACCTTTCATTCAGGGAGACACAGTTTTGCTACTTTACAATTGACAATGGATACAGATATTTATACAG
>CAUQOP010000128.1:0-3925 GCA_963519505.1 uncultured Flavobacteriaceae bacterium
TATAGTTTCAGACCACCCATTGAAGACCTCATCGCTAAATCTTTTTTAGACACTATAAAAACCCTTGAAGAACATAAAGCAAAGGTTTTATGTATAGATTTTATTAACAAAATTAATGATTCTAATGCTTTTTTGAATGACATATTAGAGGATGGTGATTGGAAACAAAATAGCAATGAATTTCAAAAATTCGCAGCCTCTCATTTTTTAGAGTTTAATAAATCTCTTTACCCCAATATTAAAAGAATTATTACGAATATTTTTCCTGAACTCTTGGAAAACACTGTCACTATTGAATTTTTATCTGAAAATACAAATCAACCTTATTGTAAAAATATTTTCAGAAATAAAGAAGCAGAAGATTGGTTTTATTCTATGTTAGAAGAGTTTAATGTAAATAATGGAGAACGAGGTTTTGGGGCTGTGATTGCTGGTATCTTTAGAAATAATAATTGTAAGAATCATATATTAAAAAGCCATTTAAAACAAAAAGAATACATCCAATACCTTAATGAGAGATTTAATAAAACTATGCCTCTCACAAACTTTTCTAATCCTGATAACTATTCAAACGATATAGAAAAATTTATTCAATTACACATCAATTCTTCATCCGAATAAATCCGAATAAATCCGAATTTTCACCGAATAAAGAAGCCAATATATTTGCCTCATAATTAATTTTAATATCATAATTATGGAAACAAATATGTTGATTCAAATAAGCCCTGAGCAACTATCACAGATGATAATTTCAGGCATCAAAGAAGAACTACAAAAATTCCAGTCGGTTTCGGGAGAAAAGTCTAATAACAAAGACTTGATGACACGCAAAGAGGTATGTGATTACCTGCAATGCTCAGAAACAAGTCTTTGGGATTGGACAAGAAAAGGAAAAATCATTGCTACAAAAGTAGGTAAGAGAAAAGTATTATACAGAAAAAAAGATATAGATACATTTCTTAATAAGCAAGTTTCAGCATAGCTTTCCACTATAAAAATTCTTAGGATAAACAGCTCAAGGCAATGAGGCGCACATCTTTGCCCTGACTTATCCAAAATCCCAAAATTTATTTTTTATGAAAACATTGATTATGTGTTATTTAAATATAACACAAGAAAACTTATTTATTAACCACAAAAAAATTATATATGCAAGATAATATTAGAATTTATTTTACAGAAAAAGTAAAATTCGAACAAATTATAAAGAAGAATCATGAATTTAATTGTACCATTAATAGCAATGACATTAAAAATGATAGGCTTGAGCATTCTATTTATCCTATTGTAGGACAAATCGGAACGCTGACTTATGTAATTACTCAAAATGGAGCATACATAGAAAATTCCTTACACAAGTATCACAATTCAAATACAATAGGACAAAACATCAACTACAACGACTTCTCATATTGTGAGATAACTCAAGCATTAAATAACTTGCAAAACCAAATCCCTGAATATGATTTTATGAACACAAAAATCACTTCTTTAGAATTTGGTTTTAATCTAAAATTAGAGCGGTCAGTTCAAGACATCATTAAAAATAATATTCTTCTATAGAATTTTAAACCTCATTATTTCTTTCAAGATAACAAAGGTTTTCTGATGAAAAAGTTCAAAATGAGTAATAGTATATTTAAAATTTATGACAAAGGCGCCCAGAATAATTTGGATTATCCCTTGCTTAGAATTGAGATAAAATACAACCACAAACAACTGAAACACAAAGATTTAGGAATTGCAACTTTTCTGGATTTGTATGACCCTAAAAAGCTACAAGCCCTATTTCTAGATTTTCTCAAAAGATTTGACCAATTAATCATTGTAGACAATCGTTTTACTTCAAATTTATCAAAAGCAGATAAAGAATATTTGGGTAATCAGTTAGAATATACTTACTGGAACAGAAATTTTGGTTCTGACAGTACCAAAAATAGACACAAGAAAAAGTTCCGTGAATTCATTCGATACAATAATCTAATGACTACTTTTTACTATCTTAAACAAAAAATTACAGATAAATACCACGAACTTTTTAAAGACTGTGAGGGTACACCTATCAACACATCAGATTAAATATAATGACAAGTTTTCCCATAGTGTAGTTGGGTAAAACTTGTCATTTTTATTTGAGTACTTTCATAATTTTGAAACCTTATGAACTATCATAAAAAGTTTAAATTTATTCGTAATATTTCCATTAAAACCATAATATTTAAACCTTATCTTAAGGATAGCTCTATTAATATAATCTACTACTATTTAAATTCAAATAATATTTTCTATATTTATTAATCTATCATATAAATCTATAAACAAGGCTACCCATCTACTTATTCATAAAATTTATAAGCCGTATATTCTCCTACCTTATAGATGATTCTATACTGTTTTTATAATTAGTTTATTTCTTTTAAATCCTAATTATAATTAGATATAAGACTTATTCCTCTACATACTCCTTGACAGGAACTACTGTATCAAACGCTCCTATGAATCGTAAGCCTTCATAAGTAACTTTTCCTGTGTAGACAAGTGAGGCATCTTCATAGTATTTAAACTTCAATACAGCATCATTCATCATCACACTATTAAACAGTCCCAAATTTTGCAGGAGTTCAAAATCTTTCACCTCTATCCCTGTTACTTTTTTGAAAAGCTCTGGTTCTAATTTAGTAATAACATCCCTAAGAGTCTGCTCCCTATGTTCTGACAAATACATAAAGACAGGGATTCTTGTTGCAAATTTTATCAATTTCTCCTGAATCTGTTTCCTTTTACTCTTGTATTCTTTTTCTTCTTCTGTTATTTCTTTTTTGGTTTTAGAATCCATTTCTTCTCCCGCCTCTGCAAACTCTTTCTTCGTTTTCTTTACTTTTTCAGATTTATTGATGATGGTTTCTATATCTTGGCTCAGACTTCGGAAGCCTTCTATATTTTCTAATACTTGCAAAGCCTCTTTATTACTTAAAAGTTTTTGCAAAGTAACATTGTCCACATTTACCAATAATGAGGACTTCCATCGTCTAGCTAACAGAGTAGCAGAAGTCCCGCTACTAGCAATGTCTAAGATATCCGCAGCATTTATTTCCTTCATACTACTTCCATCATACGCCAATATAGGCAGGAAACTGATAAGCTCTGCTACCTTTTCTTCTGGAGACACATTAGGATTAACATTAAGACTATGGGCATAGGATGCCACTTGTTTCAAAGCTCTATTGATACTAAAATCAAATACATAGCATTCATTTTTAATGATTTCCTGCTGGTTTGGACTGTCTCTATTTGGATTTTTGATAACCCAAGGTGTCTGCACTCTAAAAATAGACTGGAAATAAGTCTCTGGACTAGAAGTGTTTCTCAGCATCAAAATCCCTGACCATGGCGGTACGGATACTCCAGTAGTCAGTTTTCCACAAGAAAGAACAATAGTCTTGGTTTTTAATGGATTACCCATAGCTTTTTTCACAGGCTTCAGTGCTTCTACACCTATTCCTGCTTCTTTTCCTGCACACACAACAATATCATAATCATGGAAAAAATTATTCTGTGCCTTAGCTAGTAAATTTGCCATAGCACAGCAGGATGCTACATTAGGCAGGAACCAAAAAGTATGCTGTAGAATCCCCAGTAGTCGTGTATCCGAAAAAGGCATCGGCGGTTTTTTCTTACCTTGTTTTAGGTCAGATTCTATATTGCCCGAAAATTGTCCACGGATAAGGTTCAGCCATTTTTGTACCTCATCTTCATATTTGAAAACAGCCTCTTTATTTTTTCCCTCGGTTGAGAAAAAAGTATTGAGGTCAAACTCATCAAACTCTCCTTTAGCAGCTACATTCTTTATTTCATCAGGTATCTGATAAGTCATCATGACCATTCTTGGGAGTGAAGCATATGGGTTGTTCTCGCTCTTCCA
>CAUQOP010000129.1:0-3890 GCA_963519505.1 uncultured Flavobacteriaceae bacterium
CGGTAATTCTCCTTGGAGACATGCCCAAACCATCGGGCTGAGTGATTTTTCTGATGGCTTCCACTACATTTTTGTAGTTCATCATAGGTTCGCCCATTCCCATGAATACGATGTTAGAGAGAGGTCTATCAAAATAAAGTCTGCTCTGCTTGTCTATCAAAGCCACTTGATCCACTATCTCTGCCACCTCTAAGTTTCTCATTCTTTTGAGTTTGGCAGTAGCACAGAACTCACAGTTTAGAGAACATCCTACCTGCGAGGAAACACAGGCTGTAGTTCGTGTTTCTGTAGGGATTAGAACACTTTCTACCAGAAGTCCATCATGGAGTTTTACGCCGTTTTTTATGGTTCCATCTGAACTTCTTTGGAGTTTGTCTACCGAGATAGGATTTATCGTATATTCCTCTGAGATTCTTTGGCGAAGTTCTTTGGAAAGGTTAGTCATTTCCTCAATAGAATGAAGATTTTTAGACCAAAGCCAGTCATAGACCTGCTTGGCACGAAATGGTTTTTCTCCCAAAGAAACAAAATATTCTTTGAGCTGGTCTAGACTAAGCATTCTGATATCTTTCATTCTATTTGATTGTTTTTAAGATAAAAAAGCCTTTTGATTAGGCTTTTTGAAATAATTATTTATGTTTTATGACTAATTCTTCTTTGGAGATTCTCACCTTTTTCATCGGTGCCAGCCAGTCGTTTTTGCGGTCAGCATAGCCTACATACATCAGCACCACGCTTTTCAACCCAAGTTTCTCCAAGCCGAGGACTTTATCAAAATTCTCATGGTCAAATCCCTCCACAGGCGTAGAATCTATTTTAAGCTCTGCCGCTTGTGCAAGTGCCATTCCAAGGGCGATATATGCCTGTCGGGCAGCATGTTCAAAATTTCGGATAGGCTCACGCTGTGCAAAACGCTCTTTTATCATATCTGTGTATCTCTCATATCGCCCACGAGGAAGCCCTCGCTCATCGGTGATAAGGTTATACATCTCATCGATTCTCTCAGGTGTATAATTGTCCCACGCAGCAAAGGCGATGATGTGCGAACATGCCATAATTCCTTTTGGATTTAAAGCACCTTCTACCAGCTTTTCTTTGGTTTCTTGGTCATCTATCACGATGATTCTGAAAGGCTGCAGCCCAGAAGAAGTAGGCGCAAGGCGGATAGCTTCTATAATTTTGTCTATGTCCTCTTGTGGGACTTTCTTTCCCTCTTGGTAGGTTTTTGTGGCATAGCGCCATTTTAAATCATCTAAAAGCATTATTTAGTTTTTTTTTAGGGTTAATAATTTCTTTAAAATTAAATGATAAGCATCGCATCACCATAAGAATAAAACTTGTATTCATTCTTAATAGCTTCTTCGTAAGCGTGCATCACGAAATCCTTCCCAGCAAAAGCCGCAATCATCATCAGCAAAGTGGATTTTGGTGTATGGAAATTGGTAATCATAGCATTAGCCACGCCAAATTCATACGGCGGATAGATGAATTTATTAGTCCATCCATGGTATGCAGACACTCTTCTGTTAGAAGAAACAGATGTTTCCAGTGCTCTCATGGTAGTAGTTCCTACACAGCAAATTCTTCTGTTTTCTTCCACGGCTTTATTGATGATTTCAGCATTTTTTTCATCTATAATGGCCTCTTCGCATTCCATTTTGTGTTTAGAAATATCCTCCACCTCTATCGGGTTAAATGTTCCTAAACCTACATGAAGTGTAACTTCTGCAAAGTTAATTCCTTTGATTTCCAGTCTCTTCATAAGGTGCTTAGAAAAGTGAAGTCCAGCCGTAGGAGCTGCCACCGCACCTTCTACTTTGGCGTAGATAGTTTGGTATCTTTCTGCATCTTCTGGCTCTACTGCTCTTTTGATGTATTTAGGAAGTGGAGTTTCTCCTAGTTCTTTTAGTTTTTGACGGACTTCTTCATAACTACCATCAAATAAGAACCTTAGCGTTCTTCCACGAGAAGTTGTATTATCAATCACTTCCGCCACCAAAGATTCGTCTTCGGTAAAGAAAAGTTTATTCCCTATTCTTATTTTTCTTGCAGGATCTACCAAAACATCCCAAACACGGGTCTCGCGGTCAAGTTCTCTAAGTAGGAAAACTTCTATTCTCGCTCCTGTTTTTTCTTTGTTTCCGTATAGTCTTGCAGGGAAAACCTTAGTATTATTAAAGATAAATAAATCTCCATCATCGAAATAATCAATCACATCCTTGAACAGTTTATGCTCTATGGTTTCAGTTTTTCTATTGAGAACCATTAGTTTTGCTTCGTCTCTGTGCTCTGATGGATGTTCAGCCAAAAGGTGTTCTGGCAAATGGAAATTAAAATTAGATGTTTTCATTTGAATAAAATTTACGGATTTTATATTTTTTAAAATTAAAATAAGTCGGCAAATATACAACCTTAAAATGCCTTTGTCAAGTTTTATTTTTATCAACGCCCCAAACAGCCCTTAAATTCAAGCTAAATCAAGAAAGATATTCCAAAATCTTTTTCCAGTCTTCTAATTTTTTATCAAAAGAAATGGTGTGCAGAGGGCTCGTCGAAGGCAAAAGTATAATGGGCAAATGAAAATCAGATCCTAATAATTTAACGAGATTTTTATAAGATTTTTGACCATTGCAGAAAACTGCCTTTATATTAGAGTGTTTTTCTAGTAAATCAGGGATTTGATTGACTGTTTCGTTCTTGATTTTCACATCCTGACTTCCTTCCCTTTCGCAGCTTTCTATGGTGTCCCAAAGTGCGATATGATATTTTTCTAAAAGCTCTAATCTATCTTGATAATCAGCAGAAAACTCCTCCCCAAACATACAAAATAATAATTTCCAAAAATGATTCTGAGGATGCGCATAGTATTCTTGTTTCTCCAAAGATTTAACCCCAAGGATAGAACCCAAAATCAAGATTTTAGACTTTTTTGATATTATTGGAGGGAAAGATTGAATTCTAAACTGCATTTTTATTTAAATTCTAAACAAAATTAAGTTTTTTCGGCTGAAAAATATTCATAATTTCACTTCTATTTTGTAGATTTGCCATTCAATTTTTTAATACTATGATAAAAATAACTTTTCCAGACGGCAATCAGCGTGATTTTAACAGAGGAGTAACTCCTTTGGAAATTGCCAAATCAATTAGCGAAGGTCTTGCGAGAAATACAATCTCTGCATTAGTAGATGAAAAACAAGTAGAAGTCTCTACCCCTATCACGGAGGATGCCACGGTTCAGTTATTAACATGGAATGATGATATGGGTAAAAAGGCCTTTTGGCACTCTTCTGCCCATGTTTTAGCGCAGACTATTTTGGATTTTTATCCTAATGCGAAGCTTACCATTGGTCCTGCCATAGAAAACGGATTTTACTATGATGTGGATTTTGATGGAGAAATTCTTTCTGAGAAAGATTTTGAAAAAATTGAGAAAAAAATGCTGGAAAATGCAAAGAAAGATTCAGCTTTTAGGATTTATCCAGTATCCAAAGCAGATGCACTGAAAGAATATGCTGATAATCCTTTCAAAAAGGAATTAGTAGAAAACCTTACTGATGGAGAAATCACTTTCGTGACTCATGATAATTTCACAGACCAATGCCGTGGAGGACATATTCCTAGCACAGGACTTATCAAAGCTGTGAAAATCCTAAATGCAGCAGGAGCATACTGGCGAGGAGACGAAAAAAATAAGCAGCTTACCAGAGTTTATGGTATTTCTTTCCCAAAACAAAAAGAACTTACCGAATACTTGGAAAGATTAGAAGAAGCAAAACGCCGTGACCACAGAAAACTAGGTAAAGAATTAGGAATTTTTGCCTTTTCTGAAAAAGTAGGCGCAGGGCTTCCTCTTTGGCTTCCAAAAGGTACTGCACTAAGAAAAAAAT
>CAUQOP010000130.1:0-3811 GCA_963519505.1 uncultured Flavobacteriaceae bacterium
ATTGGCATCTTTTTAGAGATTTGGCTGTGTCCCATTGTTTGATTATTGGATTCATAAATCAGATTTATTAGCCTGCTAATTTACTGATTTACTTTTTTAAAACCTGAACTCCCCATTTCGGAATGAAATAAACACCCATAAGGCAGGTTACCATTACAGGAGAATAGGAATGAGTAAAATAACTTATCAAAATGTGCCATACCAAGAAGAAACTCAGTCCCGCAAGATATAAAATGAGTGCAATTTTCGTGGCTTTTTTGCTCTTTCGAAATAAAAAAGCAATGACCGCTACCAAAGTAAGTTGCCCTATGGAAGCCCACACAAAATATTCAGGGTGGGCATTGACTAAATGGGCATTCTCGGAAATTCTCGGAAGCTGGAGCCAAGAAGGTATTTTATCTACAAAATCAATATACCATTGCCAAAAGGAAATACTCTCTTCTACTTGATGAAGAGCGTGTAGTCCCATTATAGGCAACCACAAATGCAAGTATTTATTGGTTTTCATAGATTTCCTTTTTTAATGCTGTGATGTATTTTTGCTGTATGCGTTTCAAATTCCAAAAGAGAGGTGCCACAAGCCTTAAAAAGAAGTTTTTGATATGTATTTTCTCTTGAAAACAAATTTTAGTTCCTCCGTTATACGATTCAAATTTTCCTTCCCATTCTCCATAGAATAGTTTGTGCTCCATTGTAAAGGCATAATATTCATTTTCTTTCTTTTGGATATTGCTAAAAAGCGTGTGTCCGCCGCCTTTGTAGTATTCAATAAAACCATTTTCCAATAGTTCAATGTTTTCCACTTCCTCTCGCCACTGAAAGTTCTTATTATCAGTAACAATTTTATATACCAATGCTACAGGTGCATCAATCATATCGGTTATCTTTGAAATGAGAAATCGTTTCATTGTTACATCGCATCTATGCTGAAAGTAAGGGATTCCAGCACTTTTAGAATAGCTTCTACGGTATCCATAGAGGTAAGACATGGAACTCCGTTTTCTACCGACATACGGCGGATTTGGAAACCGTCCCGTTCAGATTGTTTCCCTTTGGTGGTGGTATTTACCACATATTGCACTTTTCCTTTGTGGATGAGGTCTATCAGGTTTACATCTTCTTCGCCTATTTTGTAGCCTATTTTGGTTTTTACGCCATGTTGTTCAAAGAATTTCGCTGTCCCTTCCGTAGCCCATATTCTGAAACCTATATCGCTAAATCTTTTCGCAAGTCCCACGGCTTCGGCTTTGTCTTTGTCAGAAACCGTGAAGAGAATTGCTCCATGGGTAGGGACTTTTCTTCCAGCACCAATAAGTCCTTTGTATAGGGCTTTTTCTAGGGTTTGGTCTTTGCCCATCACTTCTCCTGTGGATTTCATTTCAGGGCCGAGGGAAATATCCACTT
The DNA here is from genome assembly GCA_963519505.1 of uncultured Flavobacteriaceae bacterium. GTDB lineage: Bacteria > Bacteroidota > Bacteroidia > Flavobacteriales > Weeksellaceae > JABCPE02. The sequence continues at coordinate 1,405 of CAUQOP010000130.1, forward strand.
TGGACAATTTACTAAAACTAAAAACAGGAACTTTCACATATACGCCCTCTTTATTAGGAATAAGCCCGTTTTGATAGCCCAAATCTTTTAGTTTCGCTCCGAGAATGGCTTTTGTAGCTAATTTTGCCATTGGAATGCCAGTGATTTTGGACAAAAATGGAACGGTTCTGGATGAGCGAGGATTGACTTCTATGACAAAAACCTCTCCATCAGAAATTACATATTGAATGTTCATTAAGCCGATGATATTCAGTCCTTTGGCAAGTCTCTGTGTGTAGTCAGAGAGCGTGTCCATTTGTTTTTGTGTCAGATTTTGAGGAGGGTACACCGCGATGGAATCACCCGAATGCACGCCCGCCCGCTCGATATGTTCCATGATTCCAGGGATTATGGTAGTTTCGCCATCAGAAATAGCATCTACTTCCACTTCTTTCCCTGTCAAATATCGGTCAATCAGCACAGGATGTTCAGGGCTTGCTTCCACTGCATTTTCCATGTAATGAGCGAGTTCTTCCTCTGTATAAACGATTTCCATAGCCCTTCCTCCCAAAACATAACTTGGGCGGACAAGCACAGGATAGCCGATTTCATTGGCAATTTTTATGGCCTCTTCTTTTGAAGTGGAAGTTTTTCCTTTCGGCTGAGGAATGCCCAAATCTTGCAGGGCTTTCTCGAATTTATCTCGGTTTTCGGCTCTGTCCAGATCTTCTAACGAAGTTCCTAAAATCCTTACTCCGTGGGAAGCCAGTTTATCAGCCAAATTGATAGCGGTCTGTCCGCCGAACTGCACCACCACGCCTTTTGGTTTTTCAAGGTCGATGATGTTTATCACATCTTCTTCGGTCAGTGGCTCGAAATATAATTTATCCGAAATGGAGAAATCCGTAGAAACGGTTTCAGGATTATTATTGATGATAATTGCCTCACAGCCCATTTCCTTAATCGCCCATACAGAATGCACCGTTGCGTAGTCAAACTCCACGCCCTGCCCGATACGGATAGGTCCTGAACCCAGCACGATGATTTTTTCCTTGTCGCTGGCAATGGATTCGTTTTCTTCCTCGTAAGTTCCGTAGAAATAAGGCGTTTCGGACTCGAACTCGGCTGCACAGGTATCCACCATTTTATAAACTGGCATGATGCCGTTTTCTTTTCTAAAATTAAAAATTTCCCTCTGCGCACAGTTCCAAAGGTGAGCCAGATTAAGGTCAGAAAAACCTAATTTTTTAGCCTTGATTAAAATATCTTTGTTAAATGGATTATTCTTTATTTCAGCCTCAAAATCAATGAGTTTCTTGATTTTCCAAATGAAGAATTTGTCTATTTTGCTCCATTCCACTATTTTCTCCCAATCGTAGCCTCTGCGCAGCGCTTCTCCAATGATGAAAAGCCTCTCGTCATCGCAAATTTTTATTCTTCTTTCTATTTCTTCATCGGTTAGGGCAAGGGCTTGTTTTTCCTTTAATCCCAAATGCTGGATGCCTGTTTCCAGTGAACGGATGGCTTTTTGGAGAGATTCTTCAAAGTTTCTTCCGATGGCCATGATTTCGCCTGTGGCTTTCATCTGTGTGGATAATCTTCTGTCCGCCGTTTCGAATTTATCAAACGGAAAACGAGGGAATTTGGTTACCACATAATCCAAAGCAGGTTCGAAACAAGCGTAAGTTTTGCCAGTTACAGGATTTATGATTTCATCCAAAGTCAGTCCCACAGCGATTTTGGCAGCGATTTTAGCAATAGGGTAGCCCGTAGCTTTACTCGCCAAAGCCGATGAACGGGACACTCTCGGATTAACTTCGATGACATAATAATTAAATGAATGTGGGTCTAGAGCCAGCTGTACATTACATCCGCCCTCTATTCCTAAAGCACGGATGATTTTCAGCGAAGTATTTCGCAGCATCTGATATTCCCTGTCAGAAAGGGTCTGCGAGGGAGCAACCACTATAGAATCGCCAGTGTGTATGCCCACAGGGTCTATGTTTTCCATGTTGCAGACCACTATGGCGTTGTCGTTAGAATCTCGCATTACTTCGTATTCTATCTCTTTGAATCCTGCGATGGATTTTTCTATAAGGCACTGATTTACAGGGCTGTGTTTTAGTCCGAGTTCTACGATTTCGGTGAGTTCCTGCTCGTTGGAAGCGATACCACCGCCTGTTCCTCCAAGGGTGAAGGCAGGGCGCACAATCACAGGATAGCCGATTCTGTCAGCAAAATTCAGGGCGCTTTCTAATGTATTCACAATGTCTGATTCTGGCACAGGTTCGCCCAGTTCGTTCATCAGTTCTCGGAATAAATCTCGGTCTTCAGCGCGATTGATAGCAGAGAGTTTAGTCCCTAAAACTTCCACTTTACATTCATCTAAAATCCCTGATTTTTTTAGTTCTATCGCCATATTCAGCCC
>CAUQOP010000131.1:0-3800 GCA_963519505.1 uncultured Flavobacteriaceae bacterium
AAGTGTTATTTGTTTTGGTGAGCCTTGTGGTTATTGCTGTTTGGACAATAATGTATACCGAAATTTTCTTTCTCTCGCGTTCACTCTTATTGGTAGTTTTGATGCACTCAATGAAAGATGTTTTTAATCCTCTCATTTCAGAAGGATTTACTGTTATTTCACCCGATAAAACACTTTTAGTATCCCCTCTTTTTGGTCTTATTCCAGCATTGATATACTTGGCTATAGGCTTGTATTTAAGAAGAATACGCAAAAGCAAAGAGTGTCTTCATTCATAATGAATAAATCGTATAAACTAAAATCTCAATAATATGAGTACAAATACTGAAAACCCTGTAAATGTTGCTTCTTGGGATAAGATTTTCCCTAAAAGCGATAAAGTTGAACACAAAAAAGTATCATTCAAAAACCGCTATGGTATCACCCTTATTGGCGACTTGTATTTCCCGAAAAACAGCGAAGATAAAAAACTTGCTGCCCTTGCTGTTTGTGGTGGGTTTGGAGCTGTAAAAGAACAAGCCTCAGGATTTTATGCCCAAACAATGGCAGAAAGAGGTTTTGTAACCTTAGCTTTCGACCCTTCCTATACGGGAGAAAGCAGTGGAGAACCGCGTAATGTAGCATCGCCCGATATCAATACTGAAGATTTTTCGGCAGCGGTAGACTGCTTAGGAATTCAACCCTTTGTTGATAGAGAAAAAATAGGAATCATAGGTATCTGCGGTTGGGGAGGCTTTGCCCTGAATGCTACGGCTATTGATACGCGTATTAAGGCAGTGGCAACAATGGTAATGTACGATATGTCACGTGTTTTTAGCAAAGGCTATTTTGATGCCAATACACCCGAAATGCGTTTGGAAATGAAGCGTTCACTCAATGCTATCCGTTGGAAAGATGCCGAAACAGGAACTCCCTCCCCAGGTTATCCTATGCCGGATACCCCTTCAGATAAAGTACCTGAATTCTTGAATGATTATATTGAGTTTTACAAAACGCCACGAGGTTTCCACGAGCGTTCAGTTTCTAATCACGTTTGGACAGCTACTACACTGCTTTCTTTTATGAATTTCCCACTACTGTCGTATGCCAACGAAATTGAGGTACCAACCCTTATGATTGCAGGAGAAAATGCTCATTCGCGCTATATGAGCGAAGATGCCTATAAGCTAATAGGAAGTGAGAAAAAAGAACTGCTAATTGTTCCTAATGCCCACCATACTGATTTTTACGACAATCAAGCAGGTGTAATTCCGTTTGATAAGCTGGAGACATTCTTTAGTGAAAATCTTCAATAAAACAAAGTATAAGATCTAATATTAATATTTCATAAATAGGGTGCATCAGAATTCTGATGCACCCTATTTTGTTTTTTATGATGATATTATTCTTCTATGTAAGATAGATCATACATATATACCAATGACTGTTGGGTAGGATCATTATGTGATTTGTCAAGTGCTATGACTTTATGAGGATAGTCCTTGTTGGTAAGCTTATAGCTTTCAGTTCTATATTCGTACATTATATAATCTCTATTAGGATAATCTATAGTTTTAACATTATCTATAAAACTAAGGTAATGTACATTCTCGATACCATTATAGAAAGGTAGTTCATAGGTAAATCTTCTGAGATAAAACTCTACAACTAAAGCAGGAAAACCTTTTATGTTTCTAAGAGCGTTTTTAGTGTTGTGGTATTCTATAGTTTCTGCAACTTGGTTTTGATCATTAAATCTTTTGGTAACTCTGCCGTTTTCTACAAGAAGAGTTATTGTTTTTTCTTTTCCTGCTTCAGCGGGAGAAGAACAGTTATCAGTACTTATTTCTATTTTGATAGTAACTTTGTTTCCTTGGTAAGTGTATGTGTGTTTTCTCTCAACAGAACAAGCAGGGTGAATTTTGGAACTTATTGCATGTGAGGAAGTTATTCTGCCTTGACCATCATATTGGTAAGTTATATTAGTTTCAAAATTTTGAGTATGATTATAAGAAAAACGGCGCTCTTTTATTATTCTTCCGTATGTGTCATACTCATAATCAATGTTGGATTTTCCCATTCCATCTGTTCTTGCAGATTCAATTTCATTCCCATTTTTATACCAAAAATCCACAGTAGTGTTTCCTGATAATTTATTAATTAACACTAATTTTTCTTTTTGGGGTGCTGGGGTTTCATGGGTTTTGTTGTTTTCAAGGTCTCTGTTACAGGACAATAGCAAGCACCCAAGTACTAAAGCAGATAAAAAATGTTTCATAATAGATAATTTTAGAATTTATTTAACAAATTTAGTTTATTTTCAGGAAATGATGAAGGTTTATTTATGTGATTTTCATCATGTTTTTGGGGTGGGAGAGAATGATTATTAGAAATAAAAAAGAAAATATGTTTCTCTATTTCAAAAATTATTCATACCTTTGCAAACCCTTTATGGGAAAAGTATGTTTAATCATAAATGATAAATTGTGAATACATTAAGTTACAAAACAGTATCAGCAAACAAGGCTACCGCTAATAAAGAATGGGTTGTGGTAGATGCTGCTGGGCAGCCTTTGGGGCGAATGGCTTCCAAAGTTGCAAAGATTTTGAGAGGTAAGCACAAGACGAATTTCACTCCTCATGTAGATTGTGGAGATAATGTAATCGTTTTGAATGCAGGACAAGTTGCTTTATCAGGCAATAAGTGGGCAGACAAGGAGTATATCTGGCATACAGGATACCCAGGTGGACAGAAATCATTAACAGCTGAAGAATTGCAGAAGAAAGACAGTCTGAGATTGATCGAGCATGCAGTAAGAGGTATGCTTCCAAAAAACAGATTGGGAAGAGCTATTCTTAAAAATCTTCATGTTTATGAAGGAAGTGAGCACAAACACGAAGCTCAACAGCCAAAAGTAATTAACCTTAACGAAATTAAATAATTATGTCTATAGTTCACAAAATAGGAAGAAGAAAAACTTCTGTAGCAAGAGTTTATGTGAAACCAGGGACAGGAAATGTTACTGTTAATGGGAAAGATGCAAAAACTTATTTCTGCACAGATGTATTGGTTTACAAAGTAAATCAGCCGTTTTTATTGACTGAAACTGTTGGTCAGTACGATGTTACTATCAATGTAGTAGGAGGAGGAACAACAGGTCAGGCAGAAGCTATCAGACTTGGAGTATCTAGAGCACTATGTGAGATTAATGAGGAGTTTAGAGCTGTTCTAAAACCTGCAGGACTTCTTACAAGAGATGCTAGAATGGTGGAAAGAAAGAAACCAGGTCAGAAAAAAGCGAGAAAGAGATTCCAGTTCTCTAAACGTTAATATTTTGTATTCAATATTCAGTTTCATCTGTATATTGTTCGCAAAAACTATTTTATACACAAGTATGCGAGGCGTCTCGTTTAGCAGAAAGTAAAAATTGCCCGTTTAGTTTAGCATCTAAACAGTTCTCCCATCAAAGAACATGTTGATTGCGTAACAGCGGAAAGTAAACTAACAAAAAACAAAAAAATGGCAAAAGTTCAAGTTAAAGACTTATTAGAAGCAGGAGTACATTTCGGTCACATGACTAGAAAATGGAATCCTAATATGGCTCCATACATTTTTATGGAGAAAAATGGTATTCACATCATTGATTTACATAAAACAGCTGTGAAATTAGAGGAGGCTTGTTCTGCTCTTGAAAAAATCACTTCAGCTGGTAAAAAAGTTCTTTTCGTAGCTACTAAAAAACAAGCTAAAGAAGTAGTAGCAAAACACGCTCAAGAACTTAATATGCCTTACATCACAGAAAGATGGCCAGGTGGAATGC
>CAUQOP010000132.1:0-3763 GCA_963519505.1 uncultured Flavobacteriaceae bacterium
TGGAGCCTCTGAAAAGAGCTTTGGAAGGCTATGATGTCTGGATTACAGGAATCAGAGCGGAGCAGTCTCCACACAGACAGCAGATGCCGATGGTGGAATGGGATGAAGGGAATAAAATCATCAAGTTTCATCCTCTATTGCACTGGAAAACAGGGGAGCTTTTACCGTTTTTGAAAGAGCATAAAATTCCTTACAACCCGCTCCATGAGCAGGGCTATGTAAGTATAGGCGACCAGCCGATGACACGCCCAATAAAAGAAGGCGAAGATATCCGTGCAGGACGCTGGTGGTGGGAGAATGAAGAGAAAAAAGAGTGTGGACTGCACTGGAATGAAGATAAAAAGTAAAAATCCTAATGAACGAAATAGTCATCAAATGTGCAGAATGCGGAATCATTTTAACACCTTGTTTAAAGGAGTTGCCAAAGGATTTTGTTTGTAGTTTGGAAGATGAGACAGACTATTTACCGCGAGGATTTTATAAAAAGAATGATGGTGTGGACTGGAATGTGGATATAGGACAAATCATTATCAATAAGAATGATTTGGTTAATTCCATTTATCATACTAAAAATAGTCTGAGTGGCTGCTGTGGATTGGATGGTTCTAAGGTTAATAGAATGTGTGCGAATGGGCATGAAATAGCCACGGAATATTCGGATTGCTGGATGCCTTGGGCTGTTGTTTTTGAAACTGAAAGAATAGAAATAGAATATAAATAAAATCATTATAGAGATTAAAATGAATAAAGGTAGGACTTTAGATTATCTCGACCAGTTAGAATCTGAGTCGATTCATATATTTCGTGAAGTGGCAGGGCAGTTTGAGAAACCTGCATTGCTGTTTAGTGGAGGCAAGGACTCTATAGTCTTGGTACATTTAGCTTTAAAGGCTTTTCGTCCGTGCAAATTTCCGTTTCCGCTAGTGCATATTGACACAGGACATAACTTCCCTGAGGCACTAGAATTTAGAGATAATTTAGTAAAGAAATTAGGCGAAAAACTCATTGTCAGAAAAGTAGAAGATACGATAAAAAGCAAAGGGCTTACCGAGCCAAAAGGAAAGTTTGCCAGCCGAAAAGCATTGCAGAGTTATACCCTTTTGGACACGATAGAAGAATTTGAGTTTGATGCTTGTATCGGAGGAGCGCGCCGTGATGAGGAAAAAGCCCGTGCTAAGGAAAGAATTTTCTCTGTTCGAGATGATTTCGGAGGCTGGGACCCAAAACTTCAGCGCCCAGAATTATGGCATACTTATAACGGAAAAATCCACAAGGGAGAAAATGTGCGTGTTTTCCCTATCAGCAACTGGACAGAGCTGGATGTTTGGAACTACATTCGCCGAGAAAAAATAGAACTTCCTTCGGTTTATTTTTCTCACGAAAGAGAAGTGATTGACCACCAAGGACAGCTGATAGCAGTTTCTCCATACATCCAAATTGATGAAAATGATGTGATTTTAAAGAAGAAAGTCCGCTATCGTACCGTGGGAGATATGACTTGTACTGCGGCGGTGGAGTCTGAGGCTTACATCATAGATGATATTATCAACGAAATTACAGCAACTCGTACCAGCGAGAGAGGAGAAACGCGTATCGATGATAAAATATCAGAAGCGGCAATGGAGGACAGAAAGAAAAACGGGTATTTTTAACTTTTTTGGATTTAATAAAAATGGATATATTAAGATTTTTAACGGCAGGAAGTGTAGATGACGGAAAGAGTACCCTCATCGGAAGGCTTCTCTACGACAGCAAAAATATACTAGTAGATCAGCTGGAAGCCATCGAAAGAAGCACCAAAAATCGTGAAGATGGAGAGGTGGATTTAGCTCTTTTGACCGATGGACTTCGTGCAGAAAGAGAGCAGGGAATCACCATAGATGTAGCGTATAAATATTTCTCTACACCGAAGCGAAAATTCATCATCGCTGATGCGCCAGGACATATCCAGTACACGCGAAACATGGTGACAGGAGCGTCCAATGCAGATTTGATTATCATCTTAGTGGATGCCAGAAATGGCGTGATAGAGCAGACTAAAAGACATTCTATCATTGCTTCACTCTTGAACATTCCACATGTGGTGGTAGCGATAAATAAAATGGATTTGGTGGATTATTCCGAAGAAAAGTTCAATGAGATTGTAAAAGAATACGAAAAAGTTGCCAATTCATTAGCTTTAAAAGATGTTAAATTTATTCCTATCAGTGCGAAAGATGGCGATAATGTATTAGATAAATACTAAAAAATGCCTTGGTATAAAGGCTCTGCATTGCTAAATCTTTTGGAAATAGTAGAGCTTCAGACATCCCTAAATCATGTGAATGGAAGATTTCCAGTGCAGCTGGTTCTTCGTCCGCAGGTGGATGAACTTCATGATTACAGAGTTTATGCAGGGAAAGTGGAAAGCGGAGTTTTTGTAGTGAATGACAAGGTGAAAATCTATCCATCCAATATAGAAACTACCATAAAAGCTATAGAAGTCGGTGGGAAAGAAGTTCAGGAATGTTTCGCTCCACAGAGTGTCGTACTTCATCTGGTGGATGATATAGACATTAGCCGAGGAGATTTGATAGCGAAGGAAGATAATTTGCTGAAAACTGGACAAGACATTGAGGCACTTGTGTGCTGGATGGATGAAAAACCTTTGACTATCGGGACTAAATACCTGCTTCAGCATAACAGCAAAACCGTAATTGCTATGGTGAAGGAAATCCGATACCGACTGGATGTAAATACCCTTGAAAAGGAGATGAATCCAGCCAATGCAAGACTAAATGAGGTAGTAGAAGTTCTACTGAAAACCTCTGCGCCGCTGAGCTATGACAGCTATCAAAACATCCGTGAAAATGGAAGTGCTATCTTGATAGACCAGACTAGTTTTGTGACAGTGGGAGCTGTTTTGTTTAAATAAAATACTTCAAGTCAGATAAAATAAACCCTCTTCTTGCGAAGAGGATTTATTTTTAATTTTTATAAAAAGCCTATTTGTCGGGCATTTTTTTGGGGTTGATTTCGCCAGAGTTGTTGTAGAAGGTATATTCTGTAAAATCATCTTTGGCAACCATTCCATTTGCCGCTACGAAGACATTCCCTTCTTTATCAGAAATAAAAACCGAATCTTTGGTGTACATCTGTTTATTTCTCTTGTCCCAGTAGATGGATTTCATCACGAAAGTCTGTCCCTCGCTATTGGTCACTTTCACTCCGCCTTTGGCTTCATAGTATTCTTTTTTTTCTATGAATTTAGCATAATTCGCCTTTAGAGTTCCAGGAATATCAGGATTTTTTTTGTCATAAAATTCAAGGTAAATACCCTTTTTTGCTTCTATATATGGAGTGTCTATGAATTCATATTCCTCTAAAATAGGCGCTTTGAATCTTATTTTCACGAAACCAGAATCTTTCTGTAGAATGTTTGAGTTATAAATAATTCTGGAAGGGAAATTTTTATTCTTGTCCCTATTGACCTCGGTAAGGTCTTCTTCACAAGAATGCAAAACAAAAAATATAGCTACGGAAAAAACAGCAACTATATTTTTTTTGTATTTATTCATTTGAAATTTCATAAAAAGAAAAAACTAGTCAAAGTATTGTTTTTCAAACCATTTATTGGCAAAGTTTATACCAATGGTGAAATTCAAGAAATTTTCTCTGATTAAATTATTTTTAACCGTTCCTCTTTGTCCTAATTCAATACCTAAATCCAAAGTGCTAAGCCTGTTGATATTGCTTTTTTGGAAAGGGAAAGATGCCCCAAACG